>NZ_BAAJLX010000006.1:0-248449 GCF_057543495.1 Colwellia sp. SU-HH01217
GATAATGATTAAGATCATTTTTTCGACCCCTGGAGGGGTTCCCGAGTGGCCAAAGGGATCAGACTGTAAATCTGACGGCTCCGCCTTCGGTGGTTCGAATCCACCTCCCTCCACCATCATTATTTAAACCCGTAAACTTAGTTTACGGGTTTTTTTATGTCTCAATTTTAGTGATTTAGATGCACTTGTTGTAAATTTATAATGTTCATTTATTAATTTATTGCTAAAATTCCTACAAATAACTTGCCAAAGATATCGTATGTCAATTAATTGGTTTCCTGGGCACATGCATAAAGCCCAAAAAGAAATAAAAGAAATTCTTCCACAAATTGATGTTGTGATAGAAGTTTGTGATGCTCGACTACCTTTTAGTAGCGAAAACCCAATGATCACTCAAATACGAGGAGATAAGCCTCTTATTAAGATATTGAATAAGAGTGATTTAGCCGATCCTCAATTAACTCAAGAGTGGCTTAATTATTTAGACGCACAGCAAAACGTAAAAGCGATAGCATTAACGACTGACAATCCTGCAATTGCTAAAACAATACCATCATTAATTAAGTCGTTGGTTCCTAATAAAGATGAAGATGGCAAACAGATTAATGCTGTAATAATGGGAATTCCAAATGTTGGTAAGTCGACGTTAATTAATACGTTAGTTGGTAAAGCTAAAGCTAAAGTAGGAAATGAGCCTGCAGTCACTAAAGGGCAACAACGGATCAAGCTAGAAGAAGGGTTATACTTGCTTGATACTCCTGGTATGTTGTGGCCTAAAATATTGAATGATAATAGTGGCTATAGGTTAGCAATATCAGGCGCGATCAAAGACACAGCATTTGATCACGAAGATATTGCATGCTTTGCTGCTGAATATTTGCTTGAGAACTACTCTCAAAGGCTCTTAGAGCGATATCAATTAACAGAATTACCCAAAGAAGAAGTTGCCTTAATAGAAGCTATTGGGAAAAGACGGGGTTGTGTCAAAAGTGGTGGGATAGTCGATTTTCATAAAGCGTCAGCAATATTGATTAATGAAATAAGGGATAAAACATTAGGACCAATTACCTTTGAAAATCCAACTATGGTTGCTAGTGAAGAAGTTTACTTTTTAGAACAAGAAGCTAAAAAAGTTGCTGCTAGAGAAGCTAAAAAAGCTGCTCGTGGGCGCGGCAGAAAAAATAAACGTTAAATAATATTGAGATTATAATGAATTTAAATTTTAGCTTACATGCTCAACTTGAAAAAGACTGTATAGTGCTAGCTGACTTACCTTTGTGCTCAGTTCTTCTTTGTAATGATCGTGCTTACCCTTGGTTTATTTTAGTTCCAAGAAAAGCTGGTATTAGTGATATTTATCAAATGGAATGGCAAGATCAACAACAATTGTTAAATGAATCTAGTTTGTTAAGTGAATTATTAATGAATGAGTTTAAAGGTGATAAGTTAAATGTTGCCGCATTGGGTAATGTTGTTCCACAATTACACATGCATCATGTTGTACGGTATAAAGACGATCCTTGTTGGCCAAAGCCTATATGGGGACAGCAAGCGTCAACGCCATATAGCTTAGATGAAGTCGCAGTAATTAAAAATAGAATTCTGCCCCAACTTAACAGCATAGGACAGCTTACTTAAATCTAATATGACCGAGTGATTAATGTTTTATCTTCGGTCATAATATTCAACTACTACTTTTGTTATTAATTTAAGCTATTAGCGATTTTCAGTTGTCAGGAGAGTTTAAGCAACACTCAGGTGTTTGTTTTTATGTGTGACAATAGCTAACGACTGCTCTAAATCCTCAATCAAATCATCGACATTCTCTAAACCTACAGATATTCTAATTAAACTATCACTAATGCCAGCTTCAAGTCTTTCTTCCTGTGTGTAAGGGGAATGAGTCATAGAAGCAGGGTGTTGAATTAATGACTCTGCATCACCTAAGCTAACAGCAATTGAAAATAAACGCATGCGGTTAATAAACTCAGATCCTCCTGACAAATCAGACTTTATTTCAAAGGCAATAACACCGCCAGCAGCTTTCATTTGTTTTCCCACAAACTTATGTCCTGGATGGCTCTTTAAACCAGGGTAGTAGACATGTTCGACCGCTTCATGCGCTTCTAAGTACTCCGCTATTGTTTGTGCATTGTTACAATGACGTTCCATTCTAATGGGTAATGTTTTAATTCCGCGTAATATTAACCAAGCATCATGTGGGCTAATTGTTGCGCCTATATCTTTTAATGAAGTCATTTTAATATTCATTATATGTTCTTGTGAACTACAAATAATGCCTGCCACTACATCGCCGTGGCCGTTCAAATACTTAGTTGCACTATGAACGACAATATCAATGCCGAACTTACCAGGCTTTTGTAATACCGGCGTTAAGAAAGTATTATCGACAATTGACAGTATTTGATGTTTTTTTGCAATATTTGCAATAGCCTCAATATCTAATACCACAAGGTTTGGGTTAATTGGTGTTTCTAAAAATATAACTTTTGTATTTTCTTGTATGGCTTGTTCGATATTTGTTGGATCTGTCATATCAACAAAACTAACTTCAATACCAAACTTCTTTAATTGGTGGTTAATAAGAGCAAAAGAGCAACCATAAATAGCTCTTGATGAAATAATATGATCGCCGCACTCAAGGTTTGCTAATAACGCGCCTGACACTGCGCCCATACCTGTGGCTGTTGCTGCAGCGTCTTCCATTTCTTCCATAGCTGCAACTCGCATCTCTAGCTGTCTAGTCGTGGGATTACCTAAACGGGTATAAATATAGCCTTCAGCTTCACCTGCAAATCTTTCTGCTCCTTCTTGAGCGTCTTTAAATATAAATGTTGATGTTTGGTATAAAGGGGTCGCTAAGGAGCCAAATTGGTCATCGTTAATTCGGCCAGCATGAATTGCTTGAGTTTCGATATGTTTGCTTACGCTCATGGTAATCCTTGAAAAATGTTTTAATTCTATTTCAATCAAATAGCAATTTTTAGATAGCAATTTGTTGGCCAATATTATTTATTTTATATAAATCAATTGTTTAACTGTTAATTGTAGGCTAAGATATGATTGTTGTCATAAAATTATTACAGCAATTGATTTGGTTTATAACTAACCGTTAATTTTACTAAGCTGCAGCCTGGGATATGATATTTTATTTGTACTTTTTATAGTACGGTGTCATAATTTTGGTACAGAAATGAATTGTAGACATTATGAAATTAGAGATTGAATCAGAAAATAGACTAGGCATCAGCCAAGAAATATTGTCAGTTTTTGCCAATTTATCTTGGGATGTGATCGCTATTGAAGTGGTACCTTGTTTTAGTTATATCCACATAAAACAAGAGGGGATTTCAAGTAAAGAAATTAATCGAATACTCAAAAATGTGGAAGGAGTCATTAACTGTCAAGTTATCGAATTACTACCAACAGAACGTCGTGAAAATCACTTACAAGCTTTGCTAGATAGAATACCCGATCCGATTTTGGATATAGATGATAATGGGATAATTCTTGCTACTAACCAGTCGGCTCAAGCATTATTTTTTGATGGAATTAAAACAATTGAAGGACTTTCTCTAAATAACTTTATCGAACAAGATTACAAGACACTCCTTACCAATAAGCCAATCACCTGTTCTTTAACATTTGCCGATCAATCTTATGTCGCAGATGTTAGCCCTATATTTTCAGGCTCTATAGATTGTGGCAGGCCTACTAACGAAACTAAAATTAGTGGCGCAGTTATTATTTTACGTACAATGAAAACAATTGGGCGGCAAATATCATTAATGCAAACTCAGCAAGAGCAAGAGATTGATAGCATTATTGGCCAGTCTGCAAAAATGCGAGTGCTCATAGCTCAAACTCTTCGTTTTGCTGAGTTAGAGTTACCGGTTTTAATCAGTGGTGAAACAGGTACAGGAAAAGAATTAATTGCGCGTGCATTACATAGTGCTAGTGGTCGTGCAAAATCACCTTTTTTAGCAATAAATTGTGCCACTATCTCAGAACACCTACTTGAAAGTGAATTGTTTGGTTATGCGTCAGGTGCTTTTACTGGAGCGCAAAAAGGGGGGAAACCTGGTTTATTTGAACTAGCAAATGGAGGCACAATATTTTTAGATGAAGTCGCTGAAATGTCGGTTTATTTGCAAGCAAAGTTATTACGGTTTTTAGAAGATTTTAAATACAGACGAGTTGGCGGAACCAAAGAGCTAATAGCAAACGTCAGAATAATAAGTGCTAGTCATCAAGACTTTACATCATTATTGGAGAAAAAACTTTTTAGAGAAGATCTTTTTTACCGTTTAAATGTATTAAACCTAGACTTACCACCATTAAGAGAGCGAGTAGAAGATATCCCCTTGTTGACGGAATACTTTATTGAAAATGCAGCAAAGCAAGTCAATCAATCGATACCTAAAATAACAGAGCAAGCGCTTAACTCTTTATTAGATTACCATTGGCCTGGCAATATTAGGCAATTACAGAATATTCTTTTTAGAGTGGTTGCTCTTGATACCAAATTGCTGATTGAACATTCAGATCTTGTGACTGCTTTATCTCAATTTAACAGAAATACAGTTGAGAATAGTGGAGTAATTAAAAGTGCTAGATCAACAGATGTTATTCAATCAAGTAATAGCAGTGTGGAACAAAATGTTAACGACTCTGAAAACTGGGCAACAATGCAAGCGAGGTTTGAGCGTAATTTATTAAGCCGTCTTTATCCTATTTACCCCACGACTCGAAAACTCGCAAATCGTTTAAATGTTTCTCACAATAAAATAGCAATGAAGCTTAAGGAGCATGGTATTGTTAAGTGAACTAGCTTAATTAACCTGAACTCGGCTTAACAAATATTTCTCTAGCAGCTATTTTTCCTTACTTCTTCGTTAAATTTCTTGCAATAGGCCAACTATTGACGCGAAATTTGCCTTGAATTAAGAAAAACGATCAAGCTAGAGTGGAGTAAAATAATTATTTACCTATTTTTCAAACTGTTAACCATCTCTTAAACCGAGTTCAGGTTAATTAGCCACCAGTAAATTTGACTTTATAGCCGTCCTTTTCAAGTGCGGCTTTAATTTTTTCACGTTTATCACCTTGGATCTCAATTGTTTCACCAACAACGCTACCACCAGCACCACAAGACTTTTTAAGTTTACTGGCCATTTTTTTTAGATCTGCACTGCTAAGTGCCAAACCACTGATTATTATTACGCCTTTCCCTTTTCTACCTTTCGTTTCTCGTTTAACCCGGGCGAAACCATCGCTCGCAGTGATAAGTTCAGAAGGTTTTGTTTGCTTAATACGGCCACCGTCTGTTGAGTAAACAAGTGGTTCATTATTTTTTCGAGCTGACTCTTGGTGGTTACTTTTGTTTTCTTCGTCGGGTGGGGTGTGTCCAAGCGCACTCGCAAGATCGCTTAAACTAGAGAAAGAAGTTTTCATATGTTAATACCTAATACTAAATTTTTTGCAAAATAAAACCACTACAAGAGTGGCTTTATTATACTAGGGCGTGTTGATCTTACAAGTTATGCTCTGTTGGTATTAATAATACCAAGCATTATAAGGTTCAATACACCCTACATTAGTAAAGAAAGATTATAATTTACTTTCTAATTCAGGTAGAGCATCAAATAAATCAGCAACAATACCGTAATCAGCAACTTGGAAGATAGGAGCTTCAGGGTCTTTGTTAATCGCAACGATTACTTTGGAATCTTTCATACCAGCAAGATGTTGAATTGCACCACTGATACCAACAGCAATGTATAAGTCTGGAGCAACAATCTTACCTGTTTGACCAACTTGCATATCGTTAGGAACAAAGCCAGCATCTACTGCTGCGCGTGATGCGCCAATTGCTGCACCTAATTTATCTGCAATACCTTCAAGTAGTTTGAAGTTATCGCCATTTTGCATGCCTCGGCCGCCAGAAATAACAACGCCCGCTGCACCTAAATCAGGACGAGCTGAAACTGTTAATTCATCGCTAACATGGCTTGAGTTACCTGCGTCAGTTGCTGAATCTAACGCAACTATTTCAGCGTTTCCGTCAGTTGCTACTGCATCGAAACCTGTTGTACGTACAGTTATTACCTTTTTACTATCTAAAGACTGTACTGTTGCAATCGCGTTACCTGCATATATTGGACGAATAAATGTATCGTTACTTTCTACACCAATAATGTCAGAAATTTGTGTGACATCTAACAAGGCTGCAACGCGAGGCATAAAGTTTTTACCTGTGGTTAAGGCTGTAGCTAAAATATGCTCGTAGTCGGCTGCTAATTCAGTAACAAGTAAACTGACATTTTCAGCTAATTGGTGCTCGTAAGCAGCATTATCTGCTACGAAAACTTTACTTACACCGTTAACTTTGGCTGCTTCGTTAGCAACATCTTGACAGTTTTGTCCTGCAACTAACAAATGAATATCACCACCGATGGCTTGTGCTGCTGCAACTGTTTTTAAAGTATCAGCTTTTAAACTTTTGTTGTCATGTTCTGCAAATACTAAAATGCTCATGAGATCACCTTCGCTTCATTTTTTAACTTTTCAACTAAATCATCAATGGTTTCAACAATGATGCCCGCTTGACGTTCTGCAGGAGGAGTCACTTTTACTAATTTAGTACGAGGTGCTAAATCAATGCCAAAATCAGCAGCAGACTTAACATCTAAAGGCTTACGTTTTGCTTTCATGATATTAGGTAATGATGCGTAACGGGGCTCATTTAAGCGTAAATCTGTAGTTACAATAGCAGGTAGGTTAAGTGCAACAGTTTGTAATCCGCCGTCTATTTCGCGAGTTACATTAACTTTATCACCTTCAACTTTTACAATTGATGCAAAAGTACCTTGTGGCATATTTGTTAGTGCACCTAACATTTGTCCCGTTTGGTTATTATCACTATCGATAGCCTGCTTACCTAAAATTACTAATTGAGGCTGTTCTTCTTCAACTACTTTTTGAAGTAGTTTTGCGATGTTAATTGAATCAAGCTCTAAATCAGTTTCAATTTGAATAGCACGGTCTGCACCTAAAGCTAAAGCAGTACGGAGTTGTTCCTGACATGCTTTAGTGCCAATTGATACAGCAACAACTTCTGTTGCAACTCCGGCTTCTTTTAAACGAATAGCTTCTTCTACAGCTATTTCACAAAACGGGTTGATTGCCATTTTAACGTTAGCAAGATCAACATTTGAATTATCTGGTTTAACACGTACTTTGACGTTGTAGTCAATAACGCGTTTGATGGGTACTAATACTTTCATCGTTGCCTCTGATTGTGCTTGTTATGGTTGTTTATTCTATAATTAAGTGTATTACCTATTAAGTAGTGTAGGCGGTAATAATTACACTTGCTTGAAACTTAGTTATTTGAATGTAAACCGTTAAAAAGATTACCCTTAGGTAAGCTGTATTTTTAAATTTGAGTATTAACTCAAAAGATTACGTTATAGGTTACGTGTACGTCAACGTAATATGTTATAAAATCGTCATCAATATCTATTAAAACAATCTTTATTCGTAAATTGTTTATTACAAGATAGTATTTACTTGCAAAATATCTATAATGGGTTGATATTATCAAACAGGTGTTTGAAAATCAAACGCACGTTTTAATTAAGTTAAAATTAAGAAATAAAATAACTAATGGGAGAAATCATGGAACGCGAATCGATGGAATTTGATGTAGTAATCGTTGGCGCTGGTCCTTCTGGCTTAGCAACTGCTTGTCGATTAATGCAATTAGCACAAGAGAAAGAGCAAGAGCTTATGATCTGTGTAGTTGAAAAAGGCTCTGAGGTTGGTGCTCATATTCTCTCTGGTGCAGTTTTTGAACCCCGTGCTCTTAATGAGTTATTTCCTGATTGGCAGGAAAAAGGCGCGCCGTTAACAACGAAAGTTACCGGAGATGATATTTATTTATTAAATAGTGAAAGTAACGGGATTAAATTACCTAACTTTTCAGTGCCCAAAACCATGCATAATGACGATAATTACATTGTGAGTATGGGTAATGTTTGTCGTTGGCTGGCAGAGCAGGCTGAGCAAATGGGCGTTGAAATATTTCCTGGCTTCCCCGCCCAAGAAATTATTTATAATGATGACGGTAGTGTTGGCGGTATTATTACAGGTGATATGGGGCTTGATGCTCAAGGTAACCAAAAAGATGGTTTTATGCCAGGAATGGAACTTCGCGCTAAATATACCGTTTTCGCTGAGGGCTGTCGTGGTCATTTAGGTAAAGAGCTGATTGCTAAATTTAATTTAGATGCTGATAAATCTCCACAACACTATGGTCTTGGTTTTAAAGAAATTTGGGATATAGCGCCTGAAAAACACCAAGAAGGTTTAGTTGTTCATACCGCTGGTTGGCCATTAGACAGCGATACTAATGGTGGTGGCTACCTTTATCATGCAGAGAATAATCAAGTATTTGTTGGTTTAATTGTAGATTTAAATTATAGCAATCCACATTTAAGTCCATTTGATGAATTTCAGCGTTATAAACACCATCCTAAAATCAGTCAATACCTAGAGGGTGGTAAACGTGTTTCTTATGGGGCAAGAGCAATGGCAAAAGGTGGTTTTAATTCGCTACCTAAGATGACGATGCCAGGTGCTTTATTAGTCGGTTGTGATGCAGGTACTATTAACTTTGCGAAAATCAAAGGTAATCACACGGCAATGAAGTCAGGTATGTTAGCTGCTGAAACTATCTGTGAAGCATTAATGAGTGAAACGCAGCTTAAAGATGGCGGAAAAGACTTAACCGCTTTCACTGAAAATTATAAAAATTCATGGTTATATGAAGAGCTTTATAATACCCGTAATTTTGGCCCTGCAATGCATAAGTTTGGTACTATGATAGGTGGTGCTTACAACATGATTGATCAAAATATCTTTGGTGGTAAATTGCCATTTAATTTTAAAGATGATTCTTTAGATCATGAGCAGTTGAAATTAGCATCAGAAGCTGCGGTGATTAATTATCCTAAACCTGACAATAAATTAAGTTTTGATAAGTTAAGTTCTGTATTTTTATCTAATACTAATCATGAAGAAGAGCAACCTTGTCATTTAAAGTTGGCAGATAATACTATCCCTATTACTGTTAATTTAGTTAAATTTGATGAGCCAGCTCAAAGGTATTGTCCTGCAGGCGTATACGAAGTTGAAGAAGCAGAAGAGGGTGATAAATTTGTCATAAATGCTCAAAACTGCATTCATTGTAAAACCTGTGATATTAAAGATCCAAGTCAGAACATCACTTGGGTTACACCTGAAGGTACTGGTGGACCTAACTACCCTAACATGTAAAAACGTATATTCGTTTAATATGTATTTAAAAAACCTGCTTTTGCAGGTTTTTTTTATTGCTTGTGTTAGTAGGAGTTTCTAATAAATTAAAGGTTTCTAATTCACGAATTGTTTGTTGTAGTTGTTCTTCAATTTTATTGAGCTCTATAAGGCTTTGGCAAAACTTATCGGCTTTATTTTCTAAAGCATTGGTTTGGTTTACCACTTCTAGCTCTAACTCTTTCCCCATATTTTCCATTCGTTGCTCAATATCTTGGGTATTTTGTTCAATGTTTAGTTCATTGTTGTCGGTTGTGATCATCGCTTCCCCAACAGCCATTAAAATAGTCCCAACAGAGTCTGTAATAATTTCTTCTAGTGCCTGTTCAAATTCTCCGCTAAAAAGCTCGTCAAAGTTGTCGAAGTCTTGTCGGGCAAGGTAGTAATTTTGATCGCTGTGATTAAAGCGCATAAAAATTCGCATTTTTATTTCATCGAAGCGTTGTTGTATTTTCTGGTGCGAAGCACTATTTTCACCCGTTAGTCCGCCGATAACTTTATTAACCGCTTTAAGACCGATATCAACACCTTCTAGTGCAATGGAGACAATTTCAGGTATTTGAGTACGGATCCCTAAAGCATAATCATTAATTAATGTTTGCTGCTTAAGTGTTAACTGAATCTCTCTGCCATTAATAAAAAGTTGTTTGTCATTATTGATTTGCAGATAGGTTATTCCCTCATCGAGCATACGAATATGATTAGGATCGATAACAATGCCATAATTAAAATTGACAGAACATTGTTTTGCCAATGCAGTGTTGCTGACTAAACAAGTAAGTAACAGTAAAGGCTTGAGTATATTCAAGAACATTCTCCAAGACAGTAGAAGTTTTTATTAAAGTGATTATTAATAAAGCGCAAAAGTTATTAAGTATTTACAATGGGGTCAATATGAATTTTACGTTCTCTATAACACATTCTGCTAGGGCCATACTCACGTCGTGATCTATCATTGAAGTCACCAATGATAAACTCTACTCCGTGATACAACTTCTCTGTCGCCTCGATGTACACACTTGTCATATACTCTTGTAGTTTATCTTCTACTTCTTGTTTTTCTTCCAGTGCCTTAGCCATGCAAGCGGCATGATGACGATAAGTTGCGACAACTTTTGCTAGCATCTCAGGGTTGGCTTTCTCTTTAGGAAGACTTTTGAGCTTATTAGTCGCTACTTTAAGTTCATTCGTTTTATCTGAGTCCACTTTTAGACGGGTTTCAATATCAAGTATCAACTCTTTAAACACTAACATTCGAGCTTCAAAATTAATAATGGTATTACTGCCAGCTGTTGCGCCAACAATACCTGCGTGTACTGAAGTGCCTATTTTACTATAGCCGCCGATTATTTTACCATTAGCTTGTTCTTCACTGCCTAACCAAAGCCGACCACCGACATCGAAAATGCTATGCATTAATTGATTTTCAATTCTGACATCTTTACTACAAGAAACATCTGCATATTGACAATATTTCGCGTATAGGTTTCCTTGTGTTGAAATATTCGCGCTCATTTTTAAGTCGGTCACTTTGGTGTTTTCAACATCTTGTTTATGACCGATAATGCCACCTTGAATGGTAATATCTCCACCTGCCTGTAATATTGCTGATTCAACAAAACCAGCAACAGTAATGTCACCACTAGCAATAACTTTCATGCCTTCACAGACATCACCTTCAATAATTACACTCCCTTGAAATTCGATATTGCCGGAGCCGACATCCACATTTTTAATTTTATAAACCTCATCAACTTCCATACCATTTTCAATAATTTTAGGTAAGCCAACGAGTTTCGATAATAATATATGATCGTCTTTAGGACTGAATGAAGTACCTTCCCCTGCATTAAAAGGGATATCTTCGCCAGGTTCTGGTTCAAGAGGAGTTGCAGTTACTGTGTAACCTTGCTTCCCTTGGGTGAGAGGAATTTTTTGGGCAAGAGCATCACCTACTTTTACACAGACAATATCACCCAGGTCGCGCATATCTACGCTGCCATCCTCTTGCTCTTTAGGGCGTAAAATACGTTCTTGCGCACTTTGCACTAAGTGTATAATTTTGGCATTTTTGCCGTTAATTGCTTCACGGCCCATAGCTATTTTCAAAGATACGATAGTACCGGCAGGCTCTTTAGAAGCTAATAACGCTAATTTTATCAGGTCCTCTTTACTGAAACCTTTTTTAACGCCAGCTTCTTGCGCAGCATTTAAAATAGCTTTAGCACTTAGGTGTTTACCACCAAGGGCTGTCGTAATTTCTGCACTGGCAGACATTTCATCGTTATCAATCGTTACGGTAATCTTTGCATCGAGGCGCTCTAAAATTTGGTAACGAATTTCACGGCCCGTTTTACCTGCTTGTAACGGTTTTAATACATCATTTAACTCTGCTACCGCATTTTTAACATTAGCTTTGTTAATGTGCAGTGCTTTGAATTCGGAGTCTTCTATAAGTGCTTCAATAGTTGCGTCAGTAATCGCATCGCCTGTTTTTTTTGGCTCGATAACCAGATCTATATTATTTTTAGCATTACTTACTAAGGTTAGTGTGGTCATGGTTTCATACTCGTTGATACTACTATTACTTCAACTGACATTTTGCAGGCACTAATTATTTAAGTGATTAAATGTAATTATCTTGGTGGACTTTGATAAAAGCAGGAGTCCCGACTTTACTGTAATCAATTTTATATTCACGATTATCCAACGCTTGCACAAACAGTAACATTTTTCCTTCACCAAAAATATCACTTGCTGATAGGTCAACAACTTCTTGATAAGCTTTTTTAGCTATTGATTTCTTCGCAGGAATAGGCCCTTTATAAATACCTATGCCTCGGCTACTAACAATCACTGTGTCATACGTTGGATTGACAATGAGTAAATCGAATTTTTTTATCTTATGAATGATAGTGTTACGGCCGCTAACAATAAAATTTTTTTCAATCAAAATAGGCTCCAAGTCTCGCTGATAATAATAGTTATTAATGCAGTTTTGTTTTTTTTAGTCATTAAATAACAATGCTATTGAGAAAAAGTTAACCGCTAAACAATATATCATTGTTGTTAAATTACGCAATCAAGCTACGTATTTCTAGTTAAGCTACTTATTTTCTTATTTAAATATATAAATTTTTTTTTTATTAAGCAATAAATAAGCAAAATTAGCGAGAAAAACATCTGCTGTCTGATAGCCATTATTTTACGGCTCGTTCAGTAATATAATGAGGGACTTGTGATGTGTTTAATATAAAACGACGTATTAAGTCTAACCCTATTGCCGCAACGTATTGTTGAAAGTATTGGCGGGGGTAGGGAATAAGTAAACATTGAGTTTTAATGTGACCTTTTTTCCCCCAAGCAAGCCAAACCGTTCCTACGGGTTTTTCTTTTGAGCCACCATTAGGACCTGCTATGCCTGAAACAGCAATAGTGTAGTCTGCTGCTGATTGCTCAAGTGCCCCTTGCGCCATAGCAATTACGGTTTGTTGACTAACTGCATCATTGGCAGATAAGTCTTGTTGGTTTACTTTGAGAATCTTAGATTTTATGCCATTAGAATAAGTGACAAACCCTGCTTCAAATACTTGAGAAGCACCTGAGACCTGCGTCAGTAAACTAGCAATTAAGCCACCAGTGCAGGACTCAGCCAAAGTGATTTTTTGATTGTTTTTTATCAATAAGTCAACAACATATTCTGCAATACTTTTAGGTGACAGCTCTACTTTTCCTAGAATATGATCGCCCAAAACATTATACAGCTTAGGTAAGTATTCTTGTTTCAAGTGATCTGCTTTGGCTGTTGCGGTTGTGAGCTTTACCTCTAGTAAAGGGTGTCCAGCTCTGAAGCCTAATTCAATACCTTTAGGCCAATCGGGTAATTGATCATCAATAAGCTTTTGTATTGTTGACTCTCCTAACCCAAAAATTTGTAATCGTTCAACTGCTAAAGCTAATCCTTTTGGAGCGAGTGGTTTAACTTGAGGTAAAATCTGTTCATTAAGCATCGTTCTTAGTTCGTGAGGGACACCAGGAGTACAAAAAACTATACAGTTTTGGAAAGTAAGCTGAAAACCAACAGCACTTCCTTTCCTATTAGAAATGATATCGCAGTCTTGAGGTAAAATAGCTTGCTTTAAATTAGGCTTATTTAATGGCACACCTCGTTGAGTACACCATGATTTAATATGTGCCAACGCTTTAGGATGCTCACAAAGTGGTTTATCAACCGTTAATGCTAATGCCTGAGCGGTTAAATCGTCTACTGTTGGCCCTAAGCCACCATTAACAATCAAAATATCGGCTTTTTCAGTAAGAGCTTTGATTTCCTCGCTTAGCATAGTTAAGTCGTCAGGTACTGTTACTTTTCGGCTGATAGCTAACCCTAGTTCCTTGAAGTTTTGCGCAATCATTGCTGAATTACTATCAACAATATCACCGGTCATTAACTCGTTACCTGTCATTAATAATTGTACGTTGAGTGCTTTCATAAATAGAGTAGGACTTTATAATAAAAATTAATTGATATGCTTTTAAACCTTTTTACTTGCGATGTCATCTAAACTTGTAAAATATTTTTATGAAAAAACTTAAAAAAAAGGAATACCATGAAAACTACACTATTAAAAACAATAGGCATTGGCACGATTTTTAGCGTATTAACACTCTCTGTAAATGCGGATGTTGTTGATACTATTGAAAAGTCTTTTGATGTAAATGCTAATAGCGAACTTAGTTTAGATAACGTTAATGGCAAAGTTGAAATTATTAGTTGGAGTAAACAACAGGTCCAAGTTAATGCCACAATAAAAGCTGATTCACAGGAAGAAAGAGAGCGTATAACTGTTGAAATGCAGCAAAAAGGCAACGAAATAAAAGTTAAAACACGGTATAAAGATAAATCTTTTTTTGACAAAAACAATAATAATTCCGGTCAGGTGACATACCAAATTATGGTGCCAAGTGACATTAATCTTTCATCAATTGATTTGGTTAATGGATCTTTAATAATTGAAGATGTGCACGGTGATATTGATGTAGAACTTGTTAATGGCTCAGTTAAAGCGACAGGTTTGATGAGCGACAGTGAAATATCCTCAGTAAACGGCAGTATCAAGGTGGTCTATCAAGCACTTGCATCTAACTTTAAAGATATCGATATTGAAACTGTTAATGGCAGTATAAAGTTAACTTTACCAAGCGATTTAAATGCATCAATTGAAGCCGAAACATCTCATGGCAGTATTAAGAATGATTTTGGTTTGCAGAATAAAAAAAGTTTTATAGGTAATAAACTCGAAGGAAAAGTTGGTACAGGCCAAGCAGAAATCTCATTAGAAAGTGTTAATGGTAGTATTAAAATAAAGAGTCTTTAGTTTTTAACCAATCCGTTTTGCAATTGTGCAAATTTACTTTAAATCAAGATATACTCACGGCTTAAATTTTTTAAGCCGTTTTTTTATCATCTACAAATTTGTTGGTGAATAAAGAGTAAAGGACAAATTATGTCATTATCTTGTATTGAAGTTTTAACAGCAAAAGAGCCTACTGCAGCGATTATTTGGTTGCATGGCTTAGGAGCTGATGGTCGCGACTTTGAGGCGATAGTACCTCAGTTAATGTTAGATCCTAGTTTAGCTATTCGATTTATTTTTCCCAATGCACCTAAAATCCCTGTTACCGTTAATGGTGGCATGGTGATGCCTGCTTGGTACGATATTCTTGATATGAGTATTGATCGTAAAGTAGATACAAAGCAACTTGAACAATCTGCAGATGAAGTTATTGCATTAGTAGAGCAAGAGATTGCGCGTGGTATACCTAGCGAGCGCATTATCCTTGCCGGCTTTTCTCAAGGTGGCGCAGTAGTTTATCAGGCGGCATTATCCTATAAAAAGCCTTTGGCGGGTTTACTTGCAATGTCGACTTATTTTGCGACTGCAAACACCATTACTTTTGATAATAATAATGCAAACCTACCAATTATGATCATGCATGGTACTCAAGATCCTGTTGTTCCTGAAGCATTAGGACAAAATGCCAACAAATTGCTTACTGACAAAAAATATCAGTGTCAGTATAAAAATTACCCTATGCCACATAGCGTTTGTGCTGAACAAGTAAGCGATATTAGTGCTTTTATTAATGCAGCATTAAAGTCTTAATCTTTAATAAGCATTTAATCAAAAGCTGCTAACCCAAGTGAATAACCATTAACTAAGTCTGATATGAATTACTCAAGAGAACAATTAGTAGGCCAGTGGTATCGTCTTGAAATTGGCGAGCAAGGTCAACAAATCAGTGAATATGCACAACTGCTTGTAGACGGAAGTTATGAATTTACTTTTTCAACGCTGGATGTAAACGGTGCTGTGTTGGAGCAAAGTGTTGAGCTTGGCGATTGGGGATTGGTGGGCGATGTTCACTTTACTATCACAAAAAGTGAAGTAGTGGATAACGAACTGTATAGCGCAGATCTCACCCTTAGTGATAATTATCATGCTTATCGTGTTGTAAAGTTAACTAGCCAAACTTTTGAATATCAGCATTTAGTAACAAATGAAGTGTTTATCATGCGTCGAGTTGTTGGTAATATTGCCCACTGTTAACTGAGGGATTTCAGTTTAACTTTCAACTCACTTACCCATTTAGAGAATGTAATGAACCGTATTAAAGCCGCAAGTTTAATTACCGCAATAAAAACGCCTTTTACTAGTAAAGGTGAAATAGATCTTGATAGCTATGATCGTTTAGTTGAACGTCAAATAGCAGCAGGAGTAGATGGAATTATTGTTGGTGGCACCACTGGTGAAGGGCATTTATTTAGTTGGGAAGAGCATTTAATGTTGATTGCCCATAGCGCACATCGTTTTAGTAACGATTTATTAATTGTCGGTAACACCGGCAGTAATAATACGCGTGAAGCGATTAAAGCGACAGAAAATGGTTTTGCTACAGGAATGGATGCAGCATTACAAATTAACCCATATTACGGGCGAACTTCATTCGCTGGTGTTGCTGATCATTTTCAACGAGTATTATCAGTAGGTCCTGCTTTTATATACAATGTACCTGGTAGAACAGGTCAAGACTTAACACCAGAAGTTATTGAACCTTTATCTACTAATCCAAACTTTATTGGTGTAAAAGAATGTGCAGGAAATGAGCGAATTGCTTATTATGAAAAGAAAGGTATTGCTTGTTGGTCTGGTAATGATGATGAAAGTTTTGTCGGTCGTCACGAACTTGGCTCTCATGGTGTTATTTCAGTTACGTCTAATATTATCCCAGAGTTAATGCGCTTGTTAATGGACAATAACGATCCTACCTTGAATGATCGGTTACAAAACTTGATGAAATGGTTATTTTGTGAGCCTAATCCTATTGCAATAAATACTGCTATGATGATGACTGAGGCAGTTGCTGCTAACTTTAGAGTACCTTATCATGCTTTAACATTAGAGCAGCGTAAAATAGGTTTTGCACTTTTATCTGATTTCGAAAAAAGTGAGTTAGTTGGTGACGCATTAAATTTAATGGCAGATGAAGACTTTACTTACTGCGCTTAACAGACGATATGTAAAAAAGGTTATTGTGTTAATTGCACAGTAACCTTTTCTATAGTTGGCATTAGCTCGCAAGGTAATTGATAGTGTTTAACTTCGCCAGAAAGTGGACAACAAAAACTTAAACTAACCGCTGAAAGTTGTAAGTGAAGTGTTTCTGGGTAGTGTCTTGTTTTATCGCCATGCAGTCGGTCACCTACAACGGGCAAACCAACACTAGCTGCATGTAATCTAATTTGGTGTTTCCTACCACTGTCAATTTTTACGGCAATTAACGAGAGATTATTGGTTTTATCGTAACGGAGTAAATTAAACTGACTTTGTGCTTTTTTTCCTGCTATTTCAGCGGTAATAACCTCTGGTTGAGCATGAGTTGAATGATCACCATGTACAATTATTTGATAATGCTTTTCTAGTTGACTATCGCGTTTTTCAAACATTGCCGTTAACGCTTTTACTGCTGCTTTTGTATGGGCAACAATAATTAAGCCTGTAGCAGCTCTATCTAATCGGTGAACAATATAAACAGGACGTTCTGGGCTTAAATTCTGTTGAACATAGCGAGTAATGGAGCAATGATCGCTCCATTTAGTGCCTTGCGATAACATACCGTAAGGCTTGTACCAAACGCTGTAGTCTGAATTATCACTGATTAGCTTTGCGCTAATAGGGATTTGCGATAATACTGCTTGGTCATAATAAAAATGTAATTCATCATTTAACTGTAGTGTTTTTTTTATACGACGAAAACGTTGCGTTTTCTTACGTCTAGTTAACCATAACGCGCCTTTATTTATCGCCTGTTTAATGCTGGTAACACTTAACTCACAGTGCTCGGATAATACAGATATCGCAGTGCTATTATCAGTTGTTATAGTGATATGATGCTCAAATTTAGTCAAAATATTAATCAGTATTTATTATGCGGCAAATGAAAGTCGTTATAGTTTAACAAATTAGCTGCTAGTTAGGTCAAGAGTTCTAAATAAGGCTCGATTTATTTATACCTCAAGGATAGAATGACCAAGCAAAAATAGCGATTACTTTAGATTCAGCAAAACGAGAGAGAACCATGTCACGAGATTTAACCTTATTCCCACAAGATAATATTGGTGATGCATTATGGAAAATGCAAGAAGCTGGTGATGATCTTTCTACATTAAGAGAGATAGAGTTTTCAGTACTGTTTCCAACCGAAGAGCTTGCGCTAAAATTTGGTCAATTGTTACTTGAAAATAATCAAAAATTATCGTTTTGCCCATTTCAAAACAATGACGAATTACCTTGGGAAATTACAGCTTACCCTGAAATTGTGCCATCTCATGAAAACATTGCTGCTTATCAAGGCTTGTTAGAAGCAAGTGCTGAGCCTTTAAAAGGGCAGTTTGATGGTTGGTATTGCTTAAGTTCAAGCAAACTGCCTTATTAATTTTTCTCTATCTATTTTAGTATTGCATGATTGATTTAACTAAACTTTCAGCCCTTCAAGAGAAAAGTAAACATTCTTTTGCTCAGCAGAAGCAGATGATAAAAAAGCTCACTTCAGGGCAACAAGTTTTGTGCCCTCAGTGCAAACAAGCACTACAGCTTAACTTACCTGTAAACGCTGAATCGGCGAGTGAAAACAAGTCATCACATATTGCTTGTGATAAAGGTTGTACTGATATTCAATTAGATTTTATTTTGTGAGCTTTATTCAATAAATGTGGCAATATCTTGCAATGGCTTTTTAACCTGAGCATGAGTTGGAATCGTCGCATCTTCAGCTGGATAACCAACCACTAGTAGCATATATGCTCGATCATTATCACCACGACCACAAACTTTATTTAA
Organism: Colwellia sp. SU-HH01217; assembly: GCF_057543495.1. Lineage (NCBI taxonomy): Bacteria > Pseudomonadati > Pseudomonadota > Gammaproteobacteria > Alteromonadales > Colwelliaceae > Colwellia > Colwellia sp. SU-HH01217. The sequence goes on from NZ_BAAJLX010000006.1 coordinate 18,801, forward strand.
AAATGACATAGGTTTGGGGGTGTGAGTTAAAGTGACTAAACCTGATGAATGTAGCGCATTAATCAAAAAGCCGGTGGCGATGCCTACCGATTCATGGACATAGTAATTTTGATTTTGATCTTCAATGGAAATACCGCCTTTTTTTTGACTAAAAATAGCAATTAACCAAGGTGCATGTTCTAAATAAGGTTTTTCAGCATCAGTACCTAATGCTTTTAGTGCATCTAGCCACTCTTCTCCAGCCCTACCATTATAAAACCCTTGTTCATGCATCTCTGCTTGTTTTCTTATTTGTTGCTTTACCGCTAAACTATTAACCGCTACAAAATGCCAAGGTTGATGATTTGCACCACTTGGGGCTGTTCCTGCGGCTTTTAAGCAATTTTCTATAACTTGTTTATCAACGGCTTTATCACTGAACTTTCTAATACTATGACGGCGTTTAATATTGTGATAAAAGTCAGCGGAGCGATTTAGCATATCTTCAGGGGCATACTCTATATAATCGGTCAGTGGTGAAGCGTCATGTTCTTTCATTTAGAGTCCTAATCAGTGTTAATTTATTAACAAGTTGATCTTAGCGATTGTTAATAATAGCTAGTGCTTAACTATTATTAGCGCGTAGTTGCGCGATTAACTATAACTATACTAAATAAATTAACAATAAACAGTTACCTTTTAGCTAAAGAAATTGGCGCATAAAAAAAGCGCCAAACGGCGCTTTCTTGATTTTATTTTACCTTCAACAAAGGTTAACCAATAAATGCACGTGCATTACGGAACATTCTTACCCATGGAGAATCTTCTTGCCATTCATCAGGGTGCCATGAATTAGCCACCGTTCTAAATACGCGTTCAGGGTGCGGCATCATTATAGTGACACGACCATCGGTCGTTGTCAGTGACGTAATACCATCAGGCGAGCCATTAGGATTAGCGGGGTAGGTTTCAGTAACTTGTCCGTAGTTATCGACATAACGCATTGACACAGTTCCAGAATCGTTAGCAACACCAATAGCTTCTTCAGAGCTAAACTCTGCATGACCTTCGCCATGAGATACAGCGATAGGCATACGAGAGCCAGCCATTCCTTTGAACAATACTGATGGGCTTTCTTGAATTTCTACTAATGAGAATCTTGCTTCAAAACGTTCAGACTTATTTTGTACAAAATGAGGCCAAGCATCAGCACCAGGAATTATTTCTTTCAAATTAGAAAGCATTTGACAGCCATTACATACACCTAAAGTGAAAGTGTCGCTGCGTTCAAAAAATGTTTTGAACATCGCTTTTGCATTTTTGTTAAATAAAATTGATTTTGCCCAGCCTTCACCAGCACCTAGTACGTCACCGTATGAGAAACCTCCACAAGCGACTAAACCATTAAAGTGAGCAAGATCAGTTCGGCCTGATAAAATATCAGACATATGAACATCAATTGCGATAAAGCCGGCGCGGTCAAATGCAGCAGCCATTTCAACATGAGAGTTAACGCCTTGTTCACGCAAAATAGCAATTTTAGGATTTGTTCCTTTAAGAGCATCTTGAGCAATTAACTTAGCGACAATATCTTCGTTAATATCAAAGGTAAGCTCAGCATTTAATCCAGGATCTTCGGTATCGAACTTAACGTCATGCTCTTGCTGTGCGCAAGATGGGTTGTCTCGCAACGATTGCATTTTATAGGTTGTTTGTGCCCAAGTAGTTCGATAGTAAGTACGAGAGTTCTCTAATACAACATTGCCATCACGACTAAAACGAATTGTATCTTCGTTATTAATGCGGCCAATATCAGTACAACATTCTAAAACATTGTGCTTAGCTAAAATAGCGTGTACGGCATCAACATCACCTTCGCGAACCTGAATAACCGCGCCTAATTCTTCGTTAAATAATACGTCAATATCATTGCCAGAAGCGGTTGTTAACTTAGATAAGTCAATATCCACGCCTGTATGACCAGCAAATGCCATTTCAACAACCGTTGTAAATAAACCGCCATCAGAAATATCATGATAAGCGATTAATTGCTCGTCCCGAACCAATGACTGCATAGCATTAAAGAAGCCTTTAAGAGTTTCTGGACAATCTACATCAGGGGTTTCATTGCCAAGTTTCTTATAAACTTGTGCTAAACAAGAGCCACCTAAGCGTTGTTTACCTTTAGATAAGTCGATTGCAATTATACGAGTATCGCCTTGATCCGTTCTTAATTGTGGTGTGACTGTTTTACGAATATCTTCTACAACACCAAAAGCGGTAATGATTAATGACATTGGTGAGGTAACAGATTTTTGCTTGCCATTTTCGTCCCATTGGGTACGCATTGACATTGAATCTTTACCAACAGGAATGGTTAAACCTAGCGCAGGACAAAGCTCTTCACCGATAGCTTTAACTGCTTCATAAAGACCAGCATCTTCTCCTGGGTGACCTGCTGGCGACATCCAGTTAGCAGATAACTTAATACGATTTAAATCACCAATATCGGTTCCTGCAATGTTAGTTAACGACTCAGCAACAGCTAATCGAGCAGAAGCACCAAAGTTTAATAAAGCAACCGGTGTACGTTCACCTAACGACATAGCTTCGCCATGGTACGAATCTAGTGCTGAAGCTGTAACGCCACAGTCGGCCACAGGAACTTGCCAAGGACCTACCATTTGATCGCGATTAACCATTCCGGTAACAGAGCGATCGCCTATAGTAATTAAGAAGGTTTTTTCGGCAACTGTTGGCAATGATAAAATTCGATCTGCTGCATCCGCTAACTTAATTTCAGACAAAGGTAATATATCGCCATCAGCTTTTTTAGTTGCCACGTCTTTAAATATTTTTGGCGTTTTTCCTAATAAGACATCTAAAGGTAAATCAATAGGTGTTGCTAATTTTTCATCATCAGCAAAGTGGTTATCTGTTACTGTTAAATGCTCTTCTTCTGTTGCACGACCGACAACTGCAAAGGGGGCACGCTCACGCAGACAAATTTGCTCGAAAGTGGCAAGTTTTTCGTCAGATACGGCAATAACATAGCGTTCTTGAGATTCGTTACACCATATTTCATGTGGAGCCATACTGCGCTCGTCATTAGGTACGTTACGTAGTTCAAATACTCCACCTCGGCCACCGTCAGACACTAATTCAGGGAATGCATTTGATAAACCACCAGCACCAACATCATGAATAAAAGCGATAGGGTTTTGTTCACCTAATTGCCAACATTTATCGATAACTTCTTGACAACGGCGCTCCATTTCTGGGTTTTCACGTTGAACTGAAGCAAAATCTAAGTTTTCAGCAGACTGTCCCGAAGCCATTGAAGAGGCTGCGCCACCACCTAATCCAATATTCATTGCAGGACCGCCAAGCGCGATTAAGTTAGCACCAATAGTAATTTCACGTTTTTGCACATGCTCATCACGAATATTACCCAAACCACCAGCAAGCATAATCGGTTTATGGTAACCACGTACTTCACTGCCGTTAAAAGAATTAACTTGCTCTTCGTAAGTACGGAAATAACCTAAAATAGCAGGACGGCCAAATTCATTATTAAATGCTGCACCGCCTAATGGACCTTCTAGCATAATATCTAATGCACTGACAATACGGTCAGGTTTGCCAAAATCAGTTTCCCAAGGTTGTTCAAAGTTAGGAATACGTAGGTTTGACACAGAAAAACCGACTAAACCTGCTTTCGGTTTAGAGCCGATACCTGTTGCACCTTCATCACGAATTTCTCCGCCACTACCTGTTGCAGCACCAGGGTAAGGTGAAATAGCCGTTGGATGGTTATGGGTTTCTACCTTCATAAGTACTTGAATATCTTCATGGTGATAACCATAAACATTCGTTTGTGGATGAGGGAAGAAACGGCCGCCTTTGTTACCTACCATTACCGCAGCATTATCTTTATAAGCACTTAAGACAAAGTCAGGATTGACTTCGTGGGTATTGCGGATCATTTTAAATAAGGACTTAGGCTGTTTTACACCATCGATTGTCCAATCGGCATTAAAAATTTTATGACGACAATGTTCTGAGTTTGCTTGTGCAAACATGTATAACTCTATGTCGTGTGGATTACGGCCTAATTTTGTAAAGTTTTCAAATAAGTAGTTAACTTCATCTTCGGCTAATGCTAATCCAAGGTCAATGTTAGCTTGAACAAGCGCATTTTTACCGCCGTTTTCAATATCAATCGAAGTTAATTCAGCAGGCTCTGCTGTTGCGAACAATGACGTTGCTTGTTCCATTTGTGTAAAAACAGCTTCCATCATACGATCTGAAATTAAGTGATGAAGTTGTATCGTTTGTGCTTCAGTTAACTCACTAGCTGTAATGTAGTAAGCAATACCGCGCTCTAAACGAGTAATTTTTTCTAAACCACAATTATGCGCAATATCTGTTGATTTAGATGACCAAGGAGAGATTGTGCCAGGACGTGGTGTAACTAAAAAGAATTGACCAACAGGCTCATGCTCTTCAATAGTTGGTCCATAGGTGAGTAGTTTTTGTAACACGTGAGATTCTTCATCATTTAATGCCGAACTAATGTGAGCAAAATGAGTATATTCGGCATAAATATCAGTTACCGGTAATTGTAAATCAGCACATTGAGCTAATAGTTTTTGTACTCTAAAGTCTGAAAGAGCCGGAGCGCCGCGAAGGGTATTCATCAACATCGTCATAAACGGTATCACCACTGGTTGGTTAGGCTAACTACTTAACTTAGTTTTGCGCTTTAATAGAGCGAGGATTAAGTAGCAAAAAAATCGCGCGTATTATAATTGAAAATAGCTCGTTTGATAAGCGTTAAAGTCGTCAATTGAGAGAGTTTATAAAATCAAATAAAAAAAGCTTTATGTACAATCTAATTAACGACACAATACCCAAGTATGAATTTAAATATCATTAAAAAACAACAAAGCTTTATTCACATTACTTCTTTGCTAGTGATGTGCCTTTTGCTGCTCAGTGGTTGTGGTCCAACAAAAGAAAAAGCCAGTTTGCAACGCATCCTCGAACGAGGTTACGTTAAGGTTGGCACTTTATATGGTCCCAATAGTTATTATTTAGGAGCGGAAGGACCATTAGGTTTTGAGTATGAGTTGGCAAAAAAATACGCCGATTATTTAGGTGTCGATTTAGAAATCGTGCCGAGCTATAACCTTGAAGAGCTTTTCCCTAAATTAAATAACGGTGACGTTGATTTCTTAGCCGCCGGACTATCCGTTACAGACAAACGATTAAAACAATTCAACTTTTCACCAAGTTATCACTTAATAAGCCAAAAAGTCGTTTTTAAACAAGGTAATGAGTGGCCTCGAGAATTAGCCGATCTTAACGGAACCTTGATGGTAACATCGGGCTCGAGTCATGTGGAAAACCTTGAAAAACTCAAACTTATTCACCCTAACCTTACTTGGCAGGAAACCACGGAATTAGATAACGAAGAGTTATTAATGAAGGTGCTTGACGATGAGGTGGATTACACTGTAATTGATAGTAATGTCTTAGCAATGAGTCGACGTTATTATCCTGAGTTGAGCATAGCTTTCACCATAAAAGATTCGTCGCCATTAGCGTGGGTAGTAAGTAAAGAAAGTGACGCTTCAATATTAGCCAGTCAAATTGAATTTTTTGGTAAAGTACACCATGACGGTACTTTATTGGCATTAGATGATAAATACTACGGACATGTGGAAGAGTTTGACTATGTTGATACTCGGCTCTTCTTAAGAGCAGTGGAAAACAAATTACCTAAATATCAAGCGATGTTTGAAAAACACAGTCAAGATATCGATTGGCGTTTACTCGCAGCAATTAGTTACCAAGAATCACATTGGGAGCCTCATGCCCGCTCTTATACAGGGGTACGCGGTATGATGATGCTAACCTTGGTCACAGCTAAACAAATGGGCATCGCTAGTCGATTAGATGCCGAGCAAAGTATTATAGGGGGCGCGAAGTATTTCAAACGTATGATTAAAAAAATGCCTGAACGCATTCCTGAGCCTGATAGAACATGGTTTGCTTTAGCCTCTTATAACGTGGGCTTTGGTCATTTAAATGATGCACGTATTATTACTCAGCGACAAGGAGGCGATCCCGATCGTTGGTTTGATGTAAAATCTCGCTTGCCATTACTGAAACAAAAGAAATATTACAAAAAGACGAAATACGGATACGCGCGTGGAGATGAACCTGTTAAGTATGTTGAAAGTATTAGGCGTTATTATGAAAGCTTAATGTTTCTTGATGACAGGGCGCGAAAAGAAAAAACATTACCTGCTGAACTTCAACAGTCTGAAATTGAAAGTAAACTTTTAGTGAAAAACCCTAATTAAATTCGTTAGTTAAATCTTGTTACAAATTAAAGGTAAATAGATAATAATTTTATTGATTTATTGTCATTAAACCGTCATAAAGATAGTTAATACTTATATAAATTAACTATTAATGAGAGGTAAAATTATGAGAATTAAAAGATTAGTATCAAGTTCGCAACGTAAACGTCAATTAACCCGTCAACATAATAAAATTGCGACTCGTCGCCAAGAGTTTTTTATTCAAACACTAAATGAAGATAAAAATGCTGACTAAGAACTTTGTTCTTTCTCAGCTTTTTTAGCGGCCTTTTTTTCAGCTCTTCTGCGTTTAAAAAAAGCAGACAGTAAAGCACTACATTCATTTGCCATAACACCTTCACAAACGTTTATTTGATGATTCAATCCTGGATGATTAACCAAGTTAAGTAAACTACCAGCAGCTCCTGTTTTTTCATCTTTTGTGGCATAAACTAACCGTTTTATCCGACTATGCACTAATACACCTGCACACATAGGACATGGCTCCAATGTGACATATAAAGTGCAGTCGATTAATCGATAATTTTGTAAAGCGTCTCCTGCTTGGCGGATCGCGATCATTTCTGCATGGGCTGATGGATCATTTAGCATGATTGATTGGTTAAAGCCCTCAGCAATTATTTGACCGTTCGCTACTATTACGGCACCCACTGGAATTTCGTTATGGCTTTGTGCTTGTTGCGCTAATTGATATGCACGCGCCATAAAGTGATGGTCAAGTTCTTCTTGTGACATATCTTTTAAGGTGGCATTACTTTCTGTGGAGCTAAGGTTTGTTATCTGGCTCATAAAAACATCTCTAACAAATCATTTAAATAACGGTGTCCAAGTAAACTCACTTGCCAGTGCTCTTCACCTTCTTTTATTAAAAGCTGCATTAGTTGTTTATCTTTGGCTAATTGTAAAGTCGGAAGGACAGTGTCTTTCGATAGCCCTGTTGCTTGCTGATAATCCGTTAAAGTAAAACTGGAGTGTAATCGCAGGCGATTCATCATATATTCAAACGGTAACTCATTGGGATTTACTGTATTGAGATGATCTAAATGTTCACGTTCAGTATCTAAATAACCTTTAGGATGTTTGACCTTAATCGTTCGAAATATTTGATTATTGGCCGCATCTGTAATTTTGCCATGAGCGCCACAGCCAATGCCTAGGTAGTCACCAAATTGCCAGTAATTTAAATTATGTTGGCATTCATAGGTTGGTTGACTAAATGCAGAAATTTCATATTGTACATAACCTGCTTCAGCAAGCAGTTCAATGCCTTTGTCTTGAATTTCCCACAACACTTCATCTTGAGGAAGTTTTGGTGGTTTAGAATAAAAAGGGGTGTTTGGCTCTATAGTCAACTGATACCAAGATATATGAGTGGGCTTTAAACTGATCGCGGTTTTTAAGTCATCTAATGCGTTGTCGATATTTTGATTGGGCAAACCATGCATTAAATCTAAGTTAAAGCTTTTTACGCCGCACTTTTGTGCTAAAAGCGCTGCTTTTTGTGCTTGGTTACTATCATGAATTCGGCCGAGCTTGATAAGTTTGTCAGACTCAAAACTTTGAATGCCAATAGAAAGTCTTGATACGCCGCCATTAAAAAAGCCAATAAATTTATCAGCTTCAACTGTGCCGGGGTTAGCCTCTAACGTTATTTCAATATCATTATCATAGCTAAACCGTTGTAATACTTGTTCGAGTAAGTTTTCAATAGCAGGCGCTGACAATAAACTAGGAGTGCCACCTCCAATAAAAATACTGTGCAGTGGCCGATCAGACAAAGCAAAACGTTGAATGTCACTGTCTAAATCGACAATTAGCTGTTCAATGTATGCTTGCTCAGGAATATCATGCTTTAAGGCGTGTGAGTTAAAGTCGCAATAGGGACATTTTTGCACACACCAAGGTATATGAATATAGAGAGAAAGCGGAGGATTAATTAACACAATATTCCTTTGAACCTAAGAAGCATTTGAAGCAGTTTTTGTTAATAGCAAAGGCACTAATTGTGCTAATGCTTGACCCCGATGGCTTAACTGGTTTTTCAATGCTCTTGGCAGTTGAGCTGAAGTGAGTTGTTGGTCTGCTTGCCAAAAAACGGGATCATAACCAAAGCCTTGTTCGCCATGTTTTTCGCGGCAAATGCTGCCTTCCCAAATGCCATGACAAATAAGAGGTGTTGGATCGTCACTGCTTTGCATATATACCAAAACACAATGAAACCGTGCTGTTCGCTTGTCGTTTTCTATATCACTTAACGCTGTTAATAGTTTCTGCGTATTGTCATCGTCACTCGCATTTTCACCCGCATAACGTGCTGAATAAACTCCCGGTGCACCGCCTAAAGCGTCAACAGCAAGTCCAGAATCATCAGCAATTGCGGGCATACCAGTAATTTTAGCTGCATGGCGCGCTTTTATTATGGCGTTTTCAACAAATGTGGTTCCAGTTTCTGCAACCTCGGGCACATCAAAATCACTTTGAGGGACAATATTTATTTGATGGTCGGCAAGCAGACTCGCGAGTTCTTTTACTTTACCTTGGTTGCCTGTGGCTAATACGATGGTTGGCATGACGGCTCTTATATAGAAAATATTATATGAATTGCAACATTTTACCCTAAACCGAAGGGCTCAGCCAATAAAAGCCACGAGTTTAAAGGGTAAACATGATGATTTAATCGACGTAAAACTTTTGTTTAAATGTTAAAGTCTGTTGCTCTTTACCATCGGTTATATCAATTTCAAAGTAGAAAGTTTCTTCGTCAGTGTATTTAACTTGTGCTAAATAATATATCGCATCGCCTTCTTTAACTTCTTGAAATTCTAGTGACTTTATTTGGCCTAAATCATTTCGTGCCGTTCCTTTGAGAGAAACTGTTTTAGCTGGCGTATTTGCCTGGCTATTATCAAGTACTGAAATATTAATTAAGCCATTATATCGACTTCGTTGAATTTGATAGGCTTTTGCGACTTCTGGCGTTAAAAAGGTTGCACCTATGGCCATGAAGTGCACATTCATTGTGCCTAGTTTTTTCATGTTCTCAGCTTTTAAGTTACTTGAAAATACAGCGATAAGGGCAGTAAATAGCATCAGGAGTACAGTGTAATAGTTAGCTTGGGTTTTCATAAAAGTCTCCAAAATACTTTAATGGTTAGTGTCTTTAGTATAGATGATAGTTTTGCGGTTTCCTTCAAGAAGGGGAGACTTCTTGAAGGAAATTTGAGGGTTATATTTGCGCCCAGTAAGGAACATTGCTCGATAAAAATATATTTAATACATTCAATAACAAAAATGCGATTAATACCGATAAGTCTAGACCACCAATACTCGGCACTATATTTCTGATTGGCTTTAAAAAAGGCTCGGTTAACTGATGAAAAATCATTTGTGTTGGATTATATCCTTGAACAACCCAACTCATTAACGCCATAATTAACATGATAATAAAAATTAAAAAGCCAATTTGTTTAAGCAGCGTTATTAAACCAATATACAGTAAAGCTATCCAGTCTAACTGACCACCACTAATTAGCGTAATTAATGTTAGTTTACCCGTAGCAACGATAAAGGCGAGTAGCAGTGTTGCCACATCAACCCCGCCAAAACCTGGAATTACTCTTCTTAAAGGAACCACTAATGGATTACTGACTTTTACAATAAATTGACTGAGTGGATTGTAAAAATCGGCCTTAACCAGTTGTAACCACACACGCATTATTAAAATGGTTAGTAGTGCATCAAACGCAAACCTTATTAAATAAATTAGAGCTTCCATTAGAGATCCTGTTATGAATTTTGTTGAGCAATTTCTTGCGCACGAATAAATGCAGCTTTAACTGCTTTACCAACTAATGGTGTGAGTCCGCCATCAATTAGTGTGGTTAAGGCAGCCTGAGTTGTGCCGCCTTTAGAAGTAACATTGGAGCGAAGTTCGCTAATTTCAAGATCAGTATTGCTGACCACCATATTGGCAGCACCTAATGCTGTTTGTTGAACGAGCTTTCTACTAACTTCATCAGAGAAACCGTAAGCTTTTGCTTGTTGCTCCATCGCTTCCATAAATAAGAAGAAATAAGCAGGGCCAGAGCCTGAAATACTTGTAATATGATCTATTTGACCTTCATTTTCCAGCCAAACTATTTCGCCAGCAGCTTGCATTAATTGTCCTGCATACTCCGCTTGCTCTGTCGTTACTTTGTCGCAAGCAAACATGCCAGTCATGCCTAAACCTAACTGTGAAGGGGTATTTGGCATGGTGCGAATAATTGCCGTTGTTTCGCCTAACGCATTTTTCATTTGTTTAATGGTGCAACCCGCCGCTACAGAAAGAAAACACTTTTGTGATAAATCTAGTTCGCTTGCTACTTGTTGACAAACATCACTAATAAAATGAGGTTTTACACCTAAAACAATAAAATCTGCAAAATCAACAGCTTCAATGTTACTTGCCGTTTGCTTAATCCCCAGGCTTTTTTCTAATGCGATTCTTTTTTCAGGCGAAGGATTAGAAACAATAATATTTTCAGCACGAATACCTTGTTTGATTAGCCCATTGATAATGCTAGCGTTCATGTTGCCAGCGCCAATAAATGCAATTTTTTTCATTAGATACCTTAATTGATTGCTTTGTTTAGTTAATTCTTTCATTAATAGGACGGTTTATCGAGCTTTTGTTCAGTTGTTTTGTGAATTTACTGACGCTCGCCAAAGATTGCCGACCCAATTCTCACCATAGTTGAACCGTTTGCGATGGCGGGAGCTAAATCGTTAGACATGCCCATTGATAGTGTATCAATATTAGGGAGAGAGTGTTGCATTTGGTTAAATAGTTCAAACATTTTTATATAGCTCGACTTATCGGCATTTTTTTCAGGAATAGCCATCAACCCTCTTAACGTTAAATGCTCACATTGGCTAATAGTATCAATAAGTAAAGGAAGTTCGTCTAAGGTAACACCCGATTTACTTTCTTCACCGCTAATATTGACTTGTAAACAAACGTTTAGCGGGGTATCTTGATCAGACCTATGTTCATTGAGGCGTTTAGCTGTTTTAATTCTATCGACTGAATGAACCCAAGAGAAGTGCGTCGCAATTAATTTGGTTTTATTAGACTGAATAGGGCCAATAAAATGCCAACTTAACTGCGATAAATGAGCGAGTGTCGTTATTTTTTCAACAGCCTCTTGAACATAACTTTCACCAAATTCGTGTTGACCAGCTTGATAAGCTTGTTCAATTAAATTACTGGGTTTAGTTTTACTTACAGCAAGTAGAACTACCTCGTCAGTAGAGCGATTACTTTGTTGACAGGCGTGAAAAATTTGCTGTTTAATGGTGGCTAGATTTTCTTTTATGTCTATCATTTAAATTATTTCAATTCCCAACGTATTTAGCTATTACAACAATTAGAGTAAGAGGTTTTTTATGGATATTACCGAACTATTAGCATTTAGCGTAGAAAACAACGCATCCGATTTACATTTATCAACCGGGAGTCCGCCATTAATCCGTGTTGATGGCGATGTACGTAAACTTAATATACCTGCTTTTGATGCTAAAGATGTTAATGCATTAGTCTATGATATTATGAATGATCGTCAACGCAAAGAGTATGAAGAACATTTAGAGGTCGATTTCTCGTTTGAAGTACCTAATTTAGCTCGTTTCAGGGTAAATGCCTTTAACCAAAACCGTGGTCCTGCTGCGGTATTTCGTACCATCCCTAGTAAAATACTTTCATTAGAAGATTTAGGTTGCCCTGAAATATTTAGAGATATATCTGATACTCCACGTGGTTTAGTGCTGGTTACAGGTCCTACAGGCTCTGGTAAGTCTACTACCTTAGCCGCAATGGTTGATTATATTAACAAGTCAAAAAATGATCATATTTTAACCATTGAGGATCCAATAGAATTCGTGCACGAAAATCAACTTTGTTTGATTAACCAACGTGAAGTTCATCGTGACACTTTAAGTTTTGAAGCCGCACTACGTTCAGCATTACGTGAAGATCCCGATGTTATTCTTGTTGGTGAGATGCGTGATTTAGAAACTATTCGACTGGCGATGACAGCTGCTGAAACGGGTCACTTAGTTTTTGGTACACTGCATACAACTTCTGCACCTAAAACCATTGACCGTATTATTGATGTATTCCCAGGTGAAGAAAAATCGATGGTGCGTTCAATGTTATCGGAGTCATTACGCGCGGTAATTTCTCAAACGTTGATTAAAAAAACGGGTGGCGGACGTGTCGCAGCCCACGAAATTATGATCGGTGTTCCTGCTATTCGTAACTTAATCCGTGAAGATAAAATTGCACAAATGTATTCTGCTATTCAAACGGGTATGCAACATGGCATGCAAACGATGGATCAATGTTTACAAAATTTGGTCAACCGAGGCATGATTTCAAAACAAGATGCCATGGAAAAAGCGGTAGATAAAAATCAATTCAGCAGTTTTTAATCGGAGTAGATAATGGAATTTAATGATTTATTAGTCGCTATGGTAAAAGCTGATGCATCAGATATGTTTGTTACAGCTAAATTACCAGTGAGTGCGAAAATAAATGGTGAATTGCAGCCGATTGCACCGGATATTTTAACTCCTGAGCAGTCGTTAGCTTTAGTTAACTTTTCGATGAATAACAAGCAAAGACGCCAGTTTGATGAAGAAAAAGAGTGTAACTACGCTATTTCTGTTGAAGGCATTGGACGGTTTCGTATATCTGCTTTTTGGCAGCGAGACATGGCTGGTATGGTACTAAGGCGTATTGTTACTGAAATTCCTGATGCTGATCAACTAGGATTGCCCCAAGTATTAAAAGATATTGTCATGTCAAAGCGTGGCTTAGTTCTTTTTGTCGGTGGTACCGGTACGGGTAAATCAACGTCAATGGCGTCATTAATTGGCTATCGTAATAACAATTCACATGGTCATATTTTAACCATTGAAGATCCAATAGAATTTGTACATGAACATGGCAAAAGCATGATCACACAACGTGAGGTTGGCTTAGACACAGATTCATTTGATGCTGCATTAAAAAGCTCTTTACGACAAGCGCCTGATGTTATTCTTATTGGTGAGATTCGTAATCAAGAAACCATGGAACATGCACTTTCATTTGCTGAAACCGGACATTTATGTATTGCAACACTGCATGCGAATAACGCAAACCAAGCGATTGATCGTATTATGCATTTAGTGCCATCTGAGCAACATGGTAAATTGTTATTTGATTTAGCGTTAAACCTTCGCGGTATTGTTGCTCAACAATTAATTCCGACGAAAGATGGTCAAAATCGAATTGCTGCAATTGAAGTTTTACTTAATTCTCCTTATGTTGCCGAACTCATTAAAAAGGGTGAAATTGGTGGAATTAAAGAAGTGATGGAAAAATCGAAAGAGCTTGGCATGCAAACTTTCGATCAAGCATTATTTAATTTGTATCAACAAGGTTTAATTACCTATGCAGATGCACTCCATCATGCTGATTCGCCAAATGATTTACGCTTGATGATAAAACTGCGCTCTAATGAGCAAGGCGGTACAGGTGCATTAAGTGGTATAACGATTGAAGGCCTTGAACCTGACGAACCACGTTAATTTTATACGCTAACTCGGTTTAGTCATAGGTAAATGTCAGCCATGAGGAGTTACTCCTCATGGCTTTTTTTATCTTAAATAAAATTAATTTAACCACCATAACCAGCACGGAATTGTTACTACTGACATTAACGTACTCACGACTACAGTTCCTGCGACGGTTTCTTGATGTTTTTGCTGTTGCTTAGCAATTAAGTAAGCATTCACTCCAGTTGGAGATGCACTTAATATTACAAGTACAGTAGTGGTTATTGCATTTAAGTGAAATAAATAATGGGCTGTAAAATAAACTATAAAGGGCAGTATTATCAGCTTTATCGCGCTGGCTATAGCAATGAAAGTCAGTTCTTTTTTCACCTGATAAAACGACAACGAGCCGCCTAAAATAAACAATGCCAGAGGAATGGCTGGCTTGCCAATTAAGAGTAAACTCTCATTAAAAACTTTGGGCAAAGACCAATTGCTAACATTAACAATTAGCCCTAAAAGTATACTTACTACTACGGGGTTACTGAAAATTTGCCTACTAAAACTCGCCCAATCAAACTGGGTGTTTTTAGCACTTATGGCACTGGTTAAGGTAAACAACATAGCACTGTGAAAAGTCACAATTAAAAAAGTAATGGCAATGACTTGTTCGCCACCCACCATTAGCAATATCGGTAAGCCAACGATAATTGTATTAGAGTAGCTAGCACCAAGTGCAAACACCGCAGAGCCTGACGCTTGCTTTTTTAAGGATGGATGAAAGTAATAATTAACAAGCCCGCCTAAAAGATAGCATAGTAAAACAGGGAGATAAAAAGCGGCAAATAGTGCAGGGGTTACGTGTTTAGAAAAGTCAGCGTGTGACATTTGATAAAATAAAAAAGCGGGTATCGCGATATAAAAAGTAAACTTTGTTATTGCATCAAGTTGAGTTCGCTCTAGCCACTGAGTTTTGGTTGACAAAAAGCCAATAAATGCAACAAGCACTAGTGGAGCAATAATAAGAATAATATTCATTGAACCTAGAAACCTTGATGAAATTTATGAGTAACTAGCTTCAAAAAAGCTTTCGATAATTAAGGCGGCAGATTCAGCGTCAATATTGTCTTTTTTCAGATTTTTATACCCCCCTTTCGAAAATAATCTTTCTTTAGCATCGGCTGTAGTTAATCGCTCATCTTGAAATTCTACTTTTAAGCCGTATCTTCCGGCGACCCGCTTGCCAAATTTTTTCGCGTCTAAGGTGAGTTGTTGCTCGCTGCCGTCCATATTGAGTGGTAAACCCACTACGATAAAATCGGGTTGCCATTCTTTTAAATAGGCAGCAAGGCTATCCCAATTAGGGATACCATCTTTGGCTTTAATTGAACCTAAAGGGCTAGCACTTCCAGTGATCTCTTGGCCAACAGCGACACCAATATATTTTTTACCAAAATCAAAACCAATAATGGTTCGTTGACCCATAGTGTTAGACACAAGTTTTCCTATTATTCATATTTAGTGATTGTTAACGCTTGATAAGCGGGGGTTATGCATGCCCAATATCAGGTGATAAGTGCGCCATATCGATACCCAGTTTTTCAGTTGCTTTTTTCCAACGCTGTTCAATGGGAGTGTTAAATAAAATGTCTTTATCTGCTGGCGTAGTTAACCACGAATTTGTTTTCAACTCTTCTTCTAATTGCCCAGGTCCCCAGCCAGCGTAACCTAGGGTGACCATATAATCGGTAGGAGCTTCAGCAGTGCCCAATGCAAGCAGAATATCTTTTGAGGTGGTGATCATAATGTCATTACTGAGCGACAACGAGCTTGTCCAACAACTTTGTGGGCTATGTAATACAAAGCCTCTTTCTTGAGACACAGGTCCTCCTGAGAGCACGCGCTGTTGCAGTTTGTCAGTATGCTCATTTTGAACTTCAATGTGTTCTTCACCGTCTTTACTTAATTTTTCTTTTTCATCATCAAGCTGAGACAGTAATTCTTTAAGATTAAGGTTAACAGGCAAATTAATTATTAAGCCCATTGCTCCTTCTTCATTGTGCTCACAAATATAGGTAACTGTTTTGTTAAAGTAGGGATCGCCTAATGCAGGCATGGCAATGAGTAATTGATTCTCTAAACTATCCATACTTATTCCTTTTATTATTATGTTGAATGATTGATTTAGTACTAGGCGATGTTCGCTTCAATAGCATCCATTAATTTGCCACTAATGTTAATAGGGAAAGCCGCTTCGATTTCTCTGATACATGTTGGGCTTGTGACATTAATTTCAGTTACTTTATCCCCAATAATATCTAGGCCAACAAAATATAAACCACGCTTTTTAAGCTCTGGTGCAATAGTTTCAGCTATACGTTTGTCACTTGCGCTTAATGGACGTGCTTCACCTCGACCTCCTGCGGCTAAATTACCACGAGTTTCACCTTGTGCAGGAATACGCGCTAAGCAATAAGGCATTGGTTCGCCATTGACGATTAAAATGCGCTTATCGCCATCTTTGATTTCTGGCATGTATTCTTGAACCATAGCATATTGACTACCATGTTCAGTTAACGTTTCTATAATTACCCCAACATTGGCATCGTTGGGTCCCATTCTAAAAATAGAAGCTCCACCCATGCCATCAAGCGGTTTAATGATGACGTCTTTTTCTTTTTGGTGAAAATCACGAATGCGTTGACTACTGCGCGTGACTAATGTTTTTGGTGTTAAATCGGCAAACCAAGCGGTAAACAGTTTCTCATTGCAATCGCGTAAGCTTTGCGGCTTATTAACAATTAACGTACCTTCAACTTCTGCACGCTCTAACATGTAGGTAGCGTAAATAAATTCTGTATCAAAAGGAGGATCTTTACGCATTAAAACGACATCTAAATCACTGACTTTAATATCACTTGTTTCGCCAAATTCATACCAATGATTAGGATCATCAAACACGGAGACTCTTTGGGTTGTTGCACGACAAACACCTTGTTCAAGGTATAAGTCTTTCATTTCCATATAATAAAGCTCGTAGCCGCGTTTTTGTGCTTCAAATAACATTGCCATTGAAGAGTCTTTTTTTACCTTAACGTCTTCTATGGGATCCATTACTACACCCAATTTGATGGTTTTATGTTTAGCTGTCATTGTTAATCCTGTTCGGTATGCATTGTTTGCAATAAATTAAGTTAAATCGCCAAAGCGACACTGTAGTGCGGTAATCGCAGTAAGTGCGGCGGTTTCTGTTCGTAATATTCGCGGGCCAAGTAACACATCGGTAAAGCCACTTTGATTCGCTTGCAGTATTTCATCGTCTGATAAGCCACCTTCAGGACCTATTAATAACCTAACACGAGCTTGCTCTATTGTATTTGTTACTGGCAGTCCCATAATTGAATGAGTCGCCTTGGGGTGAAGATTAATTTTCAATGCTTGAGTTGGTTGTGCTAACCAATCTTGTAAACTAATTGGCTCGTTAACCTTAGGCACCAATGAACGACCTGACTGTTCGCAAGCGCTAATAACTATTTTTTGCCACTGTTCGTGCTTTTTTGCTAACCGTTCTTTATTGAGTTTAACACCACAACGTTCAGTAAAAATAGGGGTAATGGTATTAACACCCAACTCGACAGATTTTTGCAGGGTAAAGTCCATACGATCACCGCGAGATATCCCTTGGCCAAGATGAATATTAAGCGGAGATTCAACATTTTTTTCTTGAAAGCTAATAATTTGTGCATCAGCTTGTTTTTTACTGACATTAATTAGCTTAGCTTGAAAATCACCATTTTGCCCGTTCTGTGTTAAACCATTAAACAGTTTAATTTCATCATTGTTTTTAAGTCTTAACACTCTTACCGTGTGACCAAAAGCATCTTCATTTAAGGCGATTGTTTGCCCAATTGAAAACTCGGTATTTTGATAAATTCTGGGGTTAGACATTGAGATACCTAAGGCTCGTTTATTTTTAATTCTTGATATACAGAAGATAAGGGCAGGTAGAGAGGAATTCAATCCTTGAGTCGCTTTATTGCACAAATAAAAAAACCTCCCAAAGGAGGTTTTTGTCGCTAGCAATTGAGCTGAAAATTATAACTCAGCAGCTTGGCGTAAATCGTCTGCTTTATCGGTTTTTTCCCAACTAAAGGCAGTAAAGGTGTCATCACCTACCGTCATCTCAAAAGGTTCGCGACCAAAATGACCGTAAGCAGCTGTTTGCTGGTACATAGGATGCAACAAATCGAGCATTTTAGTGATGCCATACGGGCGTAAATCAAAGTGTTCACGCACAAGCGCAACGAGTTTCTCTTGTGATATTTTTCCTGTGCCAAAGGTATCAATTGATATTGACGTTGGTTCAGCTACGCCAATAGCATAAGAAATTTGAATTTCACAACGATCTGCTAAACCAGCAGCAACGATATTTTTTGCTACATAACGACCAGCATAAGCTGCACTTCGATCAACTTTTGATGGATCTTTACCTGAAAAAGCACCACCACCATGACGAGCCATACCGCCATAAGTGTCAACGATGATTTTACGTCCAGTTAATCCACAATCGCCAACTGGGCCACCAATAACAAATCGACCGGTTGGATTAATGTGGTATTTAGTGTCAGGTGTTAGTAACTCTTCTGGAAGCACATGCTTGATAATGTTTTCCATCACCGCTTCAACCAGATCTTCTTGTTTAATCTCTGGGTTGTGTTGAGTTGACAATACTACCGTGTCTATCGCTACGGGTTTGTTATCTTCATAAATAAAAGTAACCTGTGATTTAGCATCTGGTCGTAACCAAGGTAAAATGCCTGATTTACGCGCCTCTGCTTGGCGTTCAACTAAGCGATGCGAGTAATAAAGTGGTGCTGGCATTAAGGTTTCAGTTTCGTTTGTAGCATAACCAAACATTAATCCTTGATCACCCGCGCCTTGATCTTCAGGTTTTACTCGATCAACACCTTGAGCAATTTCTGGTGATTGTTGACCGATTAAATTCATGATGCCACAAGTTTCACCATCAAAACCTACATCTGAAGAGGTGTAACCAATGTTGCTAATAACATCACGTGTTAATTTTTCTAAGTCTACCCAAGCGGTTGTTGATACTTCGCCTGAGATAATCGCTACCCCTGTTTTTACCATAGTCTCACATGCCACACGTGCATGTTTGTCTTTGGCGATAATCGCATCAAGTACTGCATCTGAAATTTGATCAGCAATTTTATCAGGATGGCCTTCAGAAACTGACTCAGAAGTAAAAAAATGTGTAGACATAAAACCTCTATTTTATTTAATAACAATCACTTAGCTATCGATTGAGTCTTTTTGAGTAACATTTCATCGATAGGTAGAAATAAAAACTATAATGAATTCTACCTTGCTAAATAAAAATTTCCTAGTTTTATTTACGCCTAGATGGCTAAACGTCTTAATTGAAAATGGAATTTATGATTAAAATTAAATCGACAAGCGTAATTGTTTTTTGAAGTTAATCGTGTAATTGTTAATAATATCAATAAGCTATTTTCATTAACACTTGGTCATTAATACTTGGTGTAAAAAAGTAATACAGAATTATAGGAATTCTCATGCTCAACACTAAAAGTTCACTGGTCAGCTTTTTATTGTTCAGTTCGTTAAGCTTTTCAAGCCAAGCGATTGAGGTATTTAATAATGATAAGACCCGTTTTGATATTGAAGGCAATGTATCGGTATTCTTCGTTAAAAATAAGGAGTTTAGTGAAATTAATGATGGGTTTTCAAGGTATCTTTTTAATACTTCTCATCAAATGACTGAAGGGTGGAAAGCGTTAGCGAAACTGGAATGGGGCGTGCAAGTGTCTAATACCGATAATCATGTGGTTGTTAATCACAATGGATTAACAAGTACGGGGGTTGCTGAAGACGCGATTTGGCTGCGTCAAGGTTATGTCGGAGTTGAACACAAAAAATACGGCAGTGTAACTTTAGGTAAGCAGTGGGGAGTTACATATAATGTGACAGGTGTTACTGATGTATTTGATGTTTTTGGTGCAGAAGCTGCGGGCGTATATAATTTTGGCACAGATGGTGGTTTATCTGGAACAGGTAGAGCAGAACAAGCTATGCAATACAACTGGCAATTCAATAATCTATCAATAGGATTGCAATACCAAGCGACGGAAGAAATTATTGATCTTGATAATATAATCGCTGAACAAGAACAAAGCATTGTTAACTTTTCTGACGCGTTTGGCCTTTCCATACTATATAAAGCGCCGTACCAATTAGGGTTTGGCTTTGGTTACAATCAAGCTCAAATTAGCTTATCGAAACCATCAATAGTGGCTGTTTCAAATCTTGACGATATTTTAATTACTGGACACATTACTTATAGCCATTTACGGGCTAAAGGCTTTCAAGTTGCTCTGGTTTATTCAGCTATGCAAAACCATGAAATTAATGATCTCGGTAAAGTAATGAATAAGTCGACAGGAATTGAAATGCATAGCTCTTATCGATTTGATAATAATATTTCTCTAGTGTTGGGATTTAATTATTTAAAAGATAATTCAACTGCAGATTTTGGTTCTAACGGTTTATTTAATAAGAAATATATTATTGTAGGTGCTAAATACCATTGGATTGAAGAGTTTCATTTATACAGTGAATTTAAAATAGACGATTCAAAATCGGCAAATCCTAACAAAGAAATTGCC
The DNA here is from genome assembly GCF_057543495.1 of Colwellia sp. SU-HH01217. NCBI lineage: Bacteria > Pseudomonadati > Pseudomonadota > Gammaproteobacteria > Alteromonadales > Colwelliaceae > Colwellia > Colwellia sp. SU-HH01217. The sequence goes on from NZ_BAAJLX010000006.1 coordinate 39,460, forward strand.
GAAAACGCATTTGCCATAGGTATGGCTTACGAGTTTTAAAATTCGTATTATATTTTTAAGGGATTTCATATTTTACTCTTGTAACGGTAAAAGAGTTAATGGGCTTTGCCATAATGAGTTGAACAGCTTTTCCTGTTGAGCATTAGCGTTCGAGCTTAAAAAGGTATGAGTACTTGGTTCAATACTTGAATTTAATAAGCCTTGTTCATTTAATTTGCGGGTCAGTTGTAAGGAAACGGGAATAGCTGATTCAACCAGTGTCATATGAGAGCCCACGATACCCTGTATTTTTTCAGTGAGAAAAGGATAGTGAGTACATCCTAACACTAAGGTATCGACATTTTTAGCGAGTAATAAAGTTAAGAATTGTTTGAGTAATATATTACACGCTTCGCTATTTATCTGATTTGCTTCAATTAACTCAACCAAGCCCGGACATGCTTGTATGTGAACTTGCGCGTCATTTTTGTGTTGGTTAATTAAACTTTTAAAGCGTTGGTTTTCAGCTGTGGCTTGGGTTACTAAAATGCCGACGTTTTTAGTTTTACTTTGCTGCGCTGCAGGTTTTATTGCTGGCTCTACGCCAATAATAGGAAGGTGAATTCTTTCACGTAATTGATCAATGGCATTAACAGTTGCAGTATTACAGGCAATGACAAGTGCTTTAACCTGTTGGGAAAGTAAAATATCACTGATCTTATTGACTCTAGCTTGAATGAAATCTACAGGTTTTTCCCCGTAAGGACTGTACAAGCTATCAGCCACATAAACTAAATGCTCATTGGGTAACTGATGCGCAATCGCTTTAGCAATTGATAAACCACCAACCCCTGAGTCAAAAATGCCAATTGGCCGATTATTTCCTGCAACTTTCACTATGGTAATGTCTTTTTTTAAAATTTGTTTCTTGCTAATGGCTGCATTTATAGGGAGTTTTCTATATAAAGTAAAGTGAACAGTGCAAATTTACCTTTTATTAGGTTTATATTCCGACAAATATATAAACTCTTGTGCCAGCTAAATTGACTCGTTAAAGGCTATCAATTACTATAAGTTTTGGTGTCGTAATGAAGATGATAATTTTGAAATTAAATGGGCTGAGCTTCTTATTAGTAATTGCAATTATCTTGCAATCATTTGCAGCTGTGAGTGACTCTCAAGAGACGCATCAAATAAATAGTCAACACCTTCAAGTTGTGCACTCTCATGATTTAGATGATATTACTAACATCATTGAGACTGATAATACGAATAACAATTCCCATAAAATAGATGACTGTCATCATTGTGGACACTGCCAAGGTGCTCATACTCAGTGGATCAGTAGTAAAAAAAGTCCTGAAGTAGCGGTAGAATTTACTGTTTTTAATCATTACTTTTATCTCGATGCTGCTGATAACCTTTTCTGTGAACAATTGAACCGCCCTCCAATCTCTTAAGTTTATTTCCTTTTTTATTTCAGCGTACATAAACGTCTAACTTAAATTAACTTCAGCTAAGCCAATAATATTTGATTATTACTTAACTACTTTATCTTTAATTTTATTTTTAAGTTTTCGTTTAGTTACGTTGTGTTTTGAAATTAATAAATTTTAGAGATTTTTATGAATGTTTACTCCGTACTAAATGCCGGTGCATTAACTTGTGCCAAACTAACTTTGGCAATAACCTTTTATATTGCAATTATATCTACTGCTTTTGCCGATCAAACTTCACTGGCAAATAAAACACAGTCTACTCGAAAAGAACATAACGAAGGGGTCGTATTTACTCCTGAACAAATGGTGTTAGCTAACATTGAAGTAACAAGGCTTGAAGCTAAAATATTACCCCGTGTAATTTACGCGCCAGGTGAAATAAAGGCGAATGGTTACACCAGTTATGTTGTTTCTCCTCGAACAGAATCTGTTGTCGTCAGCCGTCACGCTATTTTAGGTGAGCATGTTGAAAAAAACCAAGTGCTGGTGACTTTATTTAGCGAGTCGGTCGCCGAAGCGCAGGCCAACTATCGAGTAGCTTATAGCGAATGGCAACGTGTAAATAAGCTTACTCAAGCTTCAATTAGTGACAGTCAACGGTTGAAAAGTGAAGTTAATTTTCATGCTACATCTAGCCGTTTAAGTGCCCTTGGTTTAACACAAACAGCAATTGATGAAGTGATCACTAAAAATGAGTCAGTTTTAGGAGAATATCAACTCGTTGCGAAGCGCTCTGGTGTGGTATTGAGTGATGACTTTTCACAAGGTCAACGCGTTGCCGCTGGCGACAACATTATGGTGTTAGCAGACGAGAAAAACTTATGGGTTGAAGCAAAAATTTCCCCCAATAAAAAAATGAATTTACCTGTTGGAACCATGGCAAAAGTTGAATATGCCAATCAATTTTTCACCGCTAAAGTGATTCAAGAAGCTCACACAATTGATCCTGTAACGCGCACACGTATCGTGCGATTAGCCGTTGAGAATAGCGATGATACATTACACTCAGGCATGTTTGTCGATGTTCATTTTCAGAATGAAAGTCATGAGCCAGTGATGGCAGTACCCGAAAGCGCATTAATGAGAAGTGCTGATGGTGGTTGGACTGTTTTTGTTGAAGAGCACTCAGGGGAGTTTAAAGCCGTTGAAGTTAAAGTTGGTCAAGCCTTTGGGAGTTTTAGGCAAATTCATGGTGTTGCGGCTAATACAAGAGTGGTTATGAGTGGGGCATTTTTTGTAGCTTCAGAAATCGCTAAAACTGGTTTCGATCCACATAACCATTAACAGAGGGAAGTCGTATGTTTAATAAGATAATTGAAACTGCTATCAATCATCGGTTTATGGTGTTTATAGCGCTGTTCGCAACACTATCTGTAGCATTTGTCACTATTCCTCAATTGAATTTGGATGCATTTCCAGATGTGACGAATGTGCAAGTTACTATAAATACCGAAGCGCCAGGCTTAGCAGCACAAGAAGTAGAACAACTGATTACCTACCCAATTGAAGCCGTAATGTACGCGCTTCCTGATGTTGAACAAGTCCGTTCTATTTCAAAAACAGGTCTTTCTGGTGTGACGGTGGTATTTAAAGAATCAACCGATATTTACTTTGCCCGTCAATTAGTGTTTGAGCGATTACAAGCGGCGAAAGAGCTTATTCCGCAAGGCGTAGGGACACCAGAAATGGGACCAAATACATCAGGTTTAGGACAAGTTTTTCAGTACTTATTGATGGCTGATAAAAGTTCAGATTATGATGCGATGGCATTAAGAAGTTTAAACGACTGGGTGGTTAAATTGTTGTTGATGCCTGTAGATGGTGTTACTGATGTTTTGTCGTTTGGCGGTAATGTTAGGCAATATCAGGTAAATATTAAACCGAGTAAATTATTATCCTATCAAGTTAGTCAAGATGATGTAGTTAACGCACTTGATAATAATAATGCCAATGCAGGCGGTTGGTACATGAACCGAGGACAAGAGCAATTAGTGGTTCGAGGAACGGGTTGGTTCGCTAGTGGGGAACAAGGTTTACTCGATATTAAACAAGTACCTATTAAAACCATTGAAGGGACGGTAATTACTATTGATGATGTTGCTAAAGTGAGTCTAGGCAGTGAAATTCGCCAAGGTGCTGTGACTATGACACGCAAGAATGATCAAGGGAAAGTGGTACAGCTTAATGAAGTTGTTACAGGTATCGTATTAAAGCGTTTAGGGGCTAATACTAAAGCAACGATTGATGGGATTAATGAGCGAGCGATGTTAATTAATCAAGCATTACCACCAGGAGTAAGCTTTGAGCCTTTTTACGATCAGGCGAGTTTAATTACTAAAGCTGTTGATACAGTGGTGCAGGCGTTAGCCTTAGCTTTTATTTTTATTGCGTTGGTTTTAGCGTTATTTTTGATGAATTTAGGCGCGACTCTCTTAGTGTTAATTTCGATACCTATCGCTATTGGCATTTCGCTTATGCTGATGGCATTAATGGGGATTTCAGCTAATTTAATGTCGTTAGGAGGCATTGCTGTAGCAATTGGTATGCTCGTTGATGGCTCGGTGGTCATGGTTGAAAATATGTTTAAGCACTTGAATCGCACTCAAGAGTTAATTGATAAAGACACAGGGAACCTTAGAAATAATGGAGATAAAACCACTTCCTTAATCTTGAAAAAGGCAGGAAAAGAAGTAGCTCGTCCGATATTTTTTGCTGCTACCATTATCGTGGTCGTTTTCATGCCATTATTTAGCTTTGAAGGGGTAGAAGCAAAACTTTTCCAACCTATGGCTATTAGTATTATTTTAGCGGTTGTTTCTGCCATAGCAGTTGCCTTGATCGTTGTGCCTGCGCTGGCGACCTTTATTTTTACAAAAAGAGTAAAGCAAAGAGACAGTTTTATTTTAAGGCCACTCGAGAAAGCTTACCGTTTTGGCTTAAAAGTAGCAATGAAACATACAAGGGCTGTGATAGCCATTTCTCTTTTCTTAGTGCTCAGCTCAGTTTTACTTATTCCGCAAATAGGCACTGAATTTGTACCTGAATTAGAAGAAGGAACTATTAATTTACGTGTAACTTTAGCCCCTTCATCAAGTTTAGATACCGCGCTAACAGTCGCGCCTATTTTGGAAAGCAAGTTAATGGAGTTTCCAGAAGTTGAGTATGCATTGAGCCGAATTGGACGCGCTGAAATTGGTGGTGATCCTGAGCCTGTTAATAATATTGAAATATATATTGGCTTAAAACCAGTCGAACAATGGACGTCTGCTAGTAATCGATACCAACTACAAGTATTAATGGAGGAAAAGCTCGAACACTTCCCTGGATTGTTGCTCAACTTTTCTCAGCCTATCGCCACACGTGTTGATGAGTTATTGTCTGGCGTAAAAGCACAGCTAGCAATTAAGTTATTTGGTCAAGACTTGGAGGTACTCGCAGGTAAAGGTCAAGAGATTGAAGCCGTGATAAAAAACGTGACTGGCGCGAAAGACGTTGCGCTAGAGCAAATTACAGGGGAAGCACAATTAGTGATCAAACCGAAAAGGCAACAGCTTTCACGTTATGGCTTATCAGTTGCGGATCTAATGTCAGTAGTTAGTGACGGTATCGGTGGGGTAACCGCAGGGCAAGTTATCAATGGAAATGAACGTTATGATATTTATGTGCGTCTTGAAGATAAGTATCGAAATAACCAACAAATAATAGCCGACCTGAGACTGCAATCGCCTACAGGTGCATGGGTACGTTTGGGTGATATTGCTAGTGTTGAGTTTGAGTCAGGCCCCCCGCAAGTTCGTCGCGATGATGTACAGCGCAGAGTGGTTATTCAAGCCAACGTGCAAGGTCGTGATATGGGGAGTGTTGTAGATGATATTAGAGCAAACATCGCTGAAAGTGTTATTTTACCTCCTGGTTATTCGGTTGTTATTGGTGGACAGTTTGAAAATCAGCAACGCGCGCAGCAACGCTTGTTAGTTGTGGTGCCGTTATCGCTCGCTTTAATTGCGCTGTTACTTTACTTTGCTTTTGGCTCGATTGGCCAAGCCATGCTTATTTTAGTTAATGTGCCATTAGCTATTATTGGCGGTATTATTTCACTATATCTTTCTGGCCAATATTTATCTGTGCCTAGCTCTGTTGGTTTTATTACCCTGTTTGGTGTTGCCGTATTAAATGGCGTGGTGATGGTGGAAAGTATTAATCAGTTGGTTAAAGAAGGTATTGCTACTTCATCAGCAATTTTTGATGGCGCAATATCACGTCTACGCCCCGTATTAATGACCGCGATAACTTCAGCATTAGGTTTAATTCCTATGTTAATGTCAGACGGGGTTGGCGCTGAAATTCAACGGCCACTTGCTAGCGTTATTGTTGGCGGCTTGGTTACAGCAACGTTACTCACACTTTTTGTGCTGCCGGTGCTTTATCCATGGTTTTCAAAAAGCAAAATTGAACAATTAATCCACTCGAAATAATACTTTGTGAATGCCCTTCTTTTCTAAGATTAGGAGGGTGTTTTCCTTCTCGTTTAAATATTTCCTTTATTGTTGTTTTTGATTTTATTTTAATTTGACTGTTTGGTTGGGTTTTTATGTTGTTAGATGGGTTTAATGGCGTTTTATAAAGTTATTACCTTAAATAATGATCATTCAGCGTAATCTTTTAAGATGTTTTTGATTATTTATTGCGCACCAGTTGTTGACTAATTAGTTAGGTTTGTGCATTTTATGTGCGAGAATTTTAAATAAAACCTCTTTTATTTAATAAAAAAGTAACAATGAGTCGTAATAATAAAAATTAATGTTAGTTAACCATAAAGGAATAATGATGAGACTTAAATATCCCGCTTTTTGCGCTTACTTTCTCGTATCTATTGCGCAAGCAAGTGATGTTAGTAATGCCTGTTTCAATTGCCCTCCGTTAGATAAAATCGCTGATGCTAGTAGCTTTAATGATGAGAATTACTATGAAAATGCGCTAACGGCGATAAATAATAACTATACAGTAGGTGAAATTAAAACCGCTATTAGCAATGCGATTAGCCAAAACCATAAAAATTTAACCTATTCTGAAGTTTGGACTGCATTAACACAAACTGATGAAGATCCTAATAACAACGCGAATGTATTATTGCTGTATCGTGGTATTTCAATTCCTAAAATGTCGAATGGTAGTGGCAGTCAAAGTTCTAATCCTGATAATTGGAACAGGGAACATGTTTGGGCAAAAAGTCACGGTTTCCCAAGTTCTAGTCTTGAAGCTTACACCGATATTCATCACTTACGACCGACAGATATTTCAGTTAACTCATCAAGAGGAAACTTAGATTTTGACAACAGTGATAATGCGTTAACAGAATCTCCGCAAAATCGAGTGGACAATGACTCTTTTGAACCAAGAAATGTAGTTAAAGGTGATGTTGCCCGTATGATTTTTTATATGGACACGCGTTATGAAGGCTTTGATAGCACACCAGATTTACAAGTCGTAGACAGATTAACATCTACTGGTGAAGCAGCACTTGGTCGATTATGCCGGTTAATTGAATGGCATAATGCTGATCCTGTTGATGCAATTGAGCAAACACGTAATAACAGAATTTATGAATTTCAAGGCAATCGCAACCCGTTTATAGATCATCCTGAATGGGTTGATATTTTATACCAAGCACAGAGTTGTGCTGGCGATGGAGATACAGGAGGAGGTGATACTGGTGGAGGAGATACTGGTGGCGGCGACACAGGAGGTGGTGATACTGGAGGAGATACTGGTAGCAATACAACTGATATTTTTATTTCAGAGTACATTGAAGGTAGCAGCAACAATAAAGCTTTAGAGTTATTTAATCCTACGGCTAACTCGATTGACTTATCTGCTGATAACTACAAGTTAGGGCGCTTTAGTAATGGTGGCACAACAGCTACTTATATTACTCTTGAAGGTTCAATAGGTGCACAAAGCACCTTTGTTATTGCTAATGTACGTGCTTCTGATGCAATTAAGGCATTAGCGAACATGGAAACTGGCTCTCTCAGTCATAATGGCGATGATGCTTACGTACTGTATAAAGGTGATGAAGTCATTGATTCATTCGGCCGTGTGGGCGAAGACCCGGGCTCTTATTGGGGGACGGGGACCTTTTCGACTAAAGATAATAGCTTACAACGTAACAGTTCAGTGATTTCAGGTGATGTTGTCATAGATGATACCTTTGATCCTGCCAACCAATGGACGGGATCTGGCAAAGATAACATTGCAGATTTAGGGTTGCACACTATTATCAACCCAGAAATATTTATCTCTGAATATATTGAGGGCAGCAGCTATAACAAAGCCATTGAGTTGTATAATCCCGGTGTCAGTGATATTGATTTAACCGCAAGTAACTACCAATTAGGTCGTTTTACTAACGGTAGTACAGAACCTACTTTATTTGCCATTGAGGGAATTATTCCTGCAAAAGGTACCTTTGTTATTGCCAATAGTGGTGCAGCCAGTGAAATTCTTAATGTGGCTAACCAATTATCAGGTAATATTAGCCATAATGGTGATGATGCTTATGTTTTATATAAAGACGGTGAGGTAATTGATTCATTTGGTCGAGTAGGGGAAGACCCTGGATCTGAATGGGGCACAGGTTTAACGAGCACTAAAGACAATACTTTAATAAGGAAGGCCTCTATAACGCGTGGAGATACCGTTATCGATGACGACTTTACACCAGAATTACAATGGCTAGGTTTTAGTAGAAATACTTTCGACTATATCGGCAGTCATGAAGTTGAAGGAGATGTAACTGATCCAGTAGCAAATATTGGAGTATGTGCTGATCCCGCGACATTTATTCATCAGGTACAAGGCAGTGATGATATATCCCCATTACTTAATGAGAACCACATTGTTGAAGGGGTTGTAACTTTTGTATTACCAAACTCCACAGGCTTTTTTATTCAAGAAGAAGTGATGGATCAAGATGGTGATTCTGGAACGTCTGAAGGAGTATTTGTTCTCAATAATGCTAACACTGTTTTACCTGAACAAGGTGATATTGTCCGTGTGTTAGGTTTAGTTTCTGAGTATTACGGTAAAACTCAAATAGAAGCAACTGAGGATTTATTGCAATGTGGGACAACGACATTTGATGCGGTTAATTTAACGCTACCTTTTAATTCAATAGACGCGCAAGAGTCTTTAGAAGGCATGTATGTCAGTATTAATGAAGCGCTAACCGTAACGGATAATTATAATTTAGGACGATATGGTGAGGTAACATTATCAAATGGTCGTTTATATGTGCCTACTAACCTTTACTCTCCTGGCTCTAGTGAAGTGACTAATTTAACCGCACAAAATATGTTAAATAAAATCACGCTAGATGATGGCGTTAATGGTCAGAATCCTGAGAACATTGTTTATCCGACAGGCGGATTAACAGCGCTTAATACTTTAAGAGCTGGCGATACAGTAACTAGCTTAAATGGTGTGATCGATTTCAGCTTTAGTTTGTACCGAATTATTCCTAGCGAACCACCTGTTTTTAACTTCATTAACAGTAGGACAGCAACTCCAGATTTGACTAGTGAAGGTAATTTAACTATTGCTAGTTTTAATGTACTTAATTACTTTAATGGCGATGGTTTAGGTGGTGGTTATCCAACATCAAGAGGTGCAAATAACGCGGAAGAGTTTGCACGTCAACGTGATAAAATTATTACAGCTATTACTTCTATGAATGCCGATATTATTGGCTTGCTAGAAATGGAAAATGACGGTTTTGGCGAACACAGCGCTATTCAAGATTTAGTTGACGGCTTAAATGCTGTTGCGCCTAGTGGAGTTAATTACAGCTTTGTTAATCCTCATGTTCCTGCTGATGAAGTTTCGGGTATAGAACTTTTAGGCGGTGATCAAATTAAAGTCGCGATGATTTACAATAATCAAAAAGTAACTGAAGTTGGCACGACGGCATACCTCACTCAATTTCCATTTGAATACCATAACCGTCCACCAATGGCTCAGTCGTTTGCATTAATCGATAATGATGAAAAGCTCACTGTTGCCATTAATCACTTTCGATCTAAAGGGTGTTCAGCAAGTGGTGGTGTTGACAATGAAGATCAACAAGATGGGCAAGGGTGTTATAACTTGCGTCGAGTACAAGCTGCCCAAGCGACAGTGGATTGGTTAACGCAATATCCTACAGGTATTGATGATGAAGACATTTTAATCATCGGCGATTTAAATGCTTATAACAAAGAAGATCCTATCACTACGATTAAAGGAGCAGGTTATACCAATTTAACATCAAAATTTGATGGCGATTTTACCTACTCGTATAGCTATCAAGGCGAAACGGGTACGTTAGATCATGCACTAGCGTCTACCTCTTTAACTGAACAGGTGATCGATTTAACACAATGGCACATCAATTCTGATGAGCCAGTTATTTTAGATTACAACACAGAATATAAAACCGAGGAGAAAGTCATTAGTCTTTATAACAACGATGCTTATCGCGCTTCTGATCATGATCCTGTTGTCATTAGAGTTAATTTAATGGCATCAGCTCTTAAAGGTGATTGGGATTTAGATGGCGATGTTGATATCAATGATGTAAGAGCGTTGACACTGGCAGTCCAAACTCGACTCCCTATTGATATCGCTTTTGATTTAAATAACGATGGTGTTGTCGATATTCTTGATGTTCGTTTTATGATGACAATATGTACAAAAGCACGTTGTGCCGCTTAGCTTATAACGATTTGAGATCATGCAGGCTGCATGATCTCTATTTTAAATTTTTAATCAGTTTTAAAAAACATAGGATTTAACATGAACAAATTTATATTAATAATCAGCCTTCTATTTGGCTTTAATGCGAACGCTGGTTTGATTTCAATAGAGTTATCCGACAACCAAGTTAATGTTGGAGAATCAATTACAGTTAACTTAATGGCGAGCGATTTTAATGCCTTTGATGCCTTTGATTTAGATTTTAACTTTAATAACAATATTTTTAACTATCAAGAAGGTTCACTAACGTCAGATGTAACAGCCGTTTTACCTTTAGTTTTCGAAACGAGCGTAAATGCAAATGGTTTAGCTATTTCGTTTCTTGATTTTGCAGCTTTTTCGACCGCTGATTTTTTATTAGCTAGCTTTGAGATAACTGCAACTGCAGAAGGAGAGGATAGTTTTTCATTGAGCAATGTGAGTTTTTCTGACTTCTTTGCTCCTTTAATTGTTGATAGCTCAGCTCAAACGACAGCACTTGTTACTGCATCAATCCCTGAGCCTAGTACTTGGTTATTGTTTTTTAGCGCATTATTGTTAGTAGCTAGAGTCAATCGTACAGTTTAACTAACGAGATAATTAAAACACGCCCTAATAGGTAGTAGTAAGATGCTACCTATTTTTTATGCCCTTATCATTGTAGTGATAAGCCTAACTTATCGTAATTTACAGTAACAATTATCATCGTTTTATATCAACTAACCCTAATCTTGAAAAAGTAATATTTGCCTACTAATATTAAGAAGTTACTGTATCCATCACGGATGCACCTTGAGATAAAGGCTCACTATGTTCAATTCTATTTCAGTTAAAAACCGATTATTTTTGGTGTCTTTTCTGCCTCTGATTTTATTAACTCTTGCGATGGTTGCGCTGATACAAATTAAAGTCAGTGCGTTGGTAGAAAAGGAAGTCACCACGGCAGAAAATATGTTGTTAGAGACGCGTAAACGAGAGTTGAAAACTATTGTTGAAATTGCTTATGGCACAATAAAACCGATTTATGAATCAAACGGAAATGCAGAAGAAGCTGTTGATTTACTTAAACGGATGGAGTTTGGCGAAGATGGTTATCTTTTTGGTTATGATGGTAATTCTGTGCGAGTATTTAGTGGATCGTCTGATGCCAGCATAGGCAAAAGTTATCAACAATTTAAAGACGTAAATGGTGTCTTTCTAATAAACGATTTAGTTAAAAAAGGAAAAATTAACGGTTTAGGTAAAGGCGATGAATTTGTTGCTTACCACTTTCCCAGGCTAGGTGGAGAAAAAGCACTACCCAAGTTGTCTTACTCAATATATTTAGATAAATGGGATTTAATGATCGGGACAGGCGTATACATCGATCGCATAGAAGAGCAAGTTGCGGTATTTGAAAAGCAAACGACTGAGTCGGGTCAATCATTACTTTGGTCTGTGGTTATTGTAACCGCACTTATTTTCGTTGGATTGCTGTTTATTAGCGTTGTGTTAGTAAAATCAATATTAACGCCGTTAATCGAAGTGACAGAATCTATTGAAAAACTTTCAAAAGGAAATGGCGATCTTACTCAACGTTTACCGGTAAGAGATAAATACGAGTTGGGGCATTTATCTTCAAGTTTAAATGCATTTTTAGAATCATTGCATGGTTTAATTTTAAACGTTAAAGATGTCTCATTAAGTGTGAAAGATGAAGGTATAATACTTACCCAAGAGGTAGATAAAATTGAAGGCGTTGTTGCCAAACAGCACAATGAAGTAAGCCAAGTTGCGACGGCTACAACTGAAATGTCGCAAACCGCCCAACAGGTTTCTGATAATGCGGGTGATGCAGCACAGGCAGCAAACCAAGCAAACGATAATGGTAAAGATGCGTTAGTTAAAGTAGAAGAAAGCTGTAAAGAAATGGCATTATTAAATACCGAACTAGAGTCAGCAAGTGGTGTGGTTATTCAAGTCGGTGAAGATGTTGAAAACATTAGTGCAGTATTGCAGGTTATTGAGAGCATAGCTGAACAAACCAATTTACTTGCCTTAAATGCTGCTATTGAAGCTGCTCGAGCGGGAGAGCAAGGTCGAGGGTTCGCCGTAGTTGCTGACGAAGTGCGTAATTTAGCGAGTAAAACACAAGGTAGTACGGAAGAAATTCAAGCGATGATCAACAAGCTGCAAAGTGGTTCACGATCGGCTGTTCAATTAATGACAGAAAATATAAAACGCAGTGAAATTGTAGAAACAAGTATTAAAGATACCTCTATCTCATTAACTGAAATTGCACATTTAATTACCACGATGAGTGATGTGAATACTCAAATTGCGGCAGCAGCAGAAGAGCAAAGTGTTGTTGGTTCAGAAATTAGTGAAAGAGTGGTGGAAATTTCAGAGCAAACCTCAGAGTTAAATGTTATTGCGTTAAATAATGCCAAAGCGGCTGAAAAAGTTAATAGTAAAACGGTTGAACTAGAGCATATTATTAGTCAATTTAAAGTGTAAATTGATTAACAATTGTTGACTTCGCAAGCTGTTGATTAATTGTAAGTAAACACAAAACGCTTCCAAGGTGCCGCAGTCAACTTTAGTCCTGAACAGCGTGTGGGTTCATAGTGATGCGCGGAAATCGCTTGTCTTAGAGATTGTACTAGAAAAATATAGAACGCTTCCAAGGTGCCGCAGTCAACTTTAGTCCTGAACACCGTGTGCTCAGGGCGGAAATCGCGTTCTGTCCGTAGGCTTCTCGATACGCGCCGAGCTTGCACAATAGCCAGTAGTTGATTTCCTGAAATAAAACTTATCGGCTCAGGGACATAGAAAACATACAAACACCCCAGAAGACATTTATAGTATAGCTAACCTTAGCCAGAGAATGTAAGTGTTTTATTGTAATCAAAGGTTAACCGTTGTTTATTTAAGCTTTTTAATTAAAAAATGATCAAACAATGAAGGGGAGTTAAGCTTGCTTTTCTTTGTTTTCTAGCATGGCTCGTTCAATAGTCGATTTAAGCAAGTTAATTTTACTTTGGTAGGCTTTACGTTCTCGCATTAATTGCTCTTGCGTTGTCAGTAAATCGTTACTTAAATTTAATGCCGTCATTAATAGTGACTGCTCGGGTTTAGTGATCATCGTACTCGTGTTTGCTTTTAGAATACGAGCATTTAATTCTTCTGCGGCAGCAAGTAACGCACTTTCTTGCCCAGCAGGACAAGCAATTTTTAACGTTCTGTCAGCAATAGTAATTTCCAAATGTTGCAGACTCATGTGCTTTTACTTCCTAATACACTAAATGATGTAATAATTTGATGAATTACCGCAAAATAGCGGCGAAAAGACACTATAACGGTGCGAGTTTTACTATGCAAGCCTTCGTAGGGAACTATGTTCAAATCCTTCGTTTTTTCAAGGTTTTTATTTCGCACACTCTAGTATGAAACTAAGGTGAGTGTTACGATAGCGAGCAATATTTGTCTTACTTTTGAATCAATTTATGTCTGATAAAGCACTTGAAGAACACCTCTTAGATTTCGCCTCTGTTCAAGCCATTATTACTACTGAAAGCGTACCAGTACACGCTTCAGAGTTGCATGGTGTTTTAACAGGGCTTATTTGTGCCGGATTTCCATACGAGTCTCATGATTATATAGCGATGATTACCGATCTTTTTAATAACGGTGAAACACTGCCTACTAAAGTTAAAAGTATTGTTAAATTGGTTTTTAGCGATATTTGGGCCAATATTTTAGACGACTCTTTTAGCTTTCAATTAATGCTACCTGATGATGACGATTCTATCGTAGAGCGTGGGCATGCACTCAGTGTTTGGGTTCAAGGCTTTAATTTAGGTTTTGGTTTACATCAAAAAGACACGGCAATTGTCTCTGAAGATGTTAAAGAAGTCCTAAGCGACTTTGCTGAAATCGCCAATTTATCAGACGACATGGATGAGGATGAAGACAATGAGCAAGCCTATTTTGAAATTGCAGAATATGTCCGTATCTCATCCTTGTTGTGTTTTACTGAACTAGGTGTACCACCAGAAACTAAACCATCACAAGAAACATTACACTAATGAAGCATACGCTATTGTCAGTTGACGAGTTTACAAAAAGGCGCGAGCGCTTTATTAATGCGATGTCCCCAAATAGTATCGCATTATTTAGTGCCGCGACCGAGGTTACACGCAGCAACGATACTGAGTTTCCTTTTTGCCAAAATAAAAATTTTTACTACCTTACCGGTTTTAATGAACCTGATGCGGTACTGGTGTTAATTAACCCAGCAACAAAAGACGAGCAGCATAGTCGCGCTGAAAGTATTCTATTTTGCCGCGAAAAAAATTCCTTACAAGAAGTCTGGCATGGTCGACGTATAGGGCCTGAAAATGCGGTCGTTGATTATGGTTTTGATCAATGTTTTGCACTTAGTGAACTAAACGAACTTATTCCACAATACCTTAATCATAAATCTAAGTTATTGTTTTGTCATAGTGATGTACCAGCGTTTGATAAACGCATTTTTTCATGGTTAGCGATAACTAAATCTGGCAGCAGACAAGGTAACAAAGCACCGACAAATTTGGTTGATTGCACTTCGGTGATACATGACATGCGCTTAATTAAAAGCAGTAATGAGCTTGAAATTATGCGTAAAGCTAACCTTATAAGCGGTCATGCACATCAACGAGCAATGAAAGCGTCAACTAGCGGTAAATTTGAGTACCAACTAGAAGCAGATATTTTACACGAATTTGCAAGCAATGGCGCAAGATACCCTGCTTACGGCACTATAGTGGCAAGTGGTGATAATGCTAATATATTACATTACACCGATAATAATCAGGCACTTAATAATGGCGAGTTAGTGTTAATTGATGCAGGTGGTGAACTTGCGGGCTATGCTGCCGACATTACGCGTACATTTCCTGTAAATGGTAAATTTAGCGATGCTCAAAAAATTATTTATCAGCTGGTATTAGAGGCTCAAAATATAGCGATAAATGCGATAAAACCGCAGGCTAATTTTGCGCAATTAAATGACCTTACTTGTCACTTTCTGACAAAAGAATTACATAAGTTAGGTATTCTTACCGGAGATATAACACGCCTGCTTGAAGAAAGGGCTTGTAAAAAGTATTTTATTCATGGATTAGGGCACTGGTTAGGACTTGATGTGCATGATGTTGGCGATTATCAAGTGAACAGTAATCGCGAACAATTACGATCTTTTGAAACCGGCATGGTGATGACCATTGAGCCAGGGTTATACTTTCCGTTAACTGACACCAGTATTGATGAAAAATGGCGCGGTATTGGTGTACGTATTGAAGATAATATTGCTGTGACTGATCAAGGTCATGAAAACTTAACGGTAAATGCAGTAAAGTCAGTTGCTGATATTGAAGCCTTAATGGCGAGCAATTAACGATTTAAGTCACACTTTATAGCCAACTATGCAATTGGTAATCAATAAGAAATACACATGACAATTGAGCACAGTAAACCCGATAATAACATCGAGCAAGCTAATACCTTTGATATTGTGATATCAGGCGGCGGTTTATCGGGGTGTTTAATGGCACTGAGTCTTTGCCATTTACGTAACGCTAAAGGTGAAAAACTCTCTATTGCTATTGTTGAAGCAAATGAAATTAGTCAAGGTCAATCAAAGAGCTTTGATGATAGAGTGCTCGCTTTATCTCATGGCACAGCTAATTATTTAAAACAGCTTAATGTTTGGTCATTGTTGCAAAAAGATGCTCAGCCGATAGAAAAAATACATATTTCAGATCGAGGACATTATGGAAAAGCTAGGCTCGATGCTAAAAATCACAAAGTAGAAGCGCTAGGTTATGTCGTTGAAATGTCGTTAATTGGGCAAGCACTTCATTCAAAGCTTTCACAACAAAATAACATTACTTGGTTTACCCCCGACAGTATAGAAAACATTCAATGGCAACAAACTCAAGCCACCCTAGCGCTAAACTCGGGTGAGACAGTAGTTACCTCATTATTATTAGGTTGCGACGGCGTTAATTCTCCTTGTAGAAGCTTTGCCAATATAGAAAGTCGTACGATGGCTTACGGGCAAAGTGCACTAATCACTAATGTAGCTACTCTTAATAAACACCAAAATGTTGCTTATGAGCGATTTACCGAAAACGGCCCTATTGCTATGTTGCCTCTGTCGAATAATCGCTGCTCTTTAGTGTGGACACTTACGCCTGAACTTGCTGAAAAAATGCAAGCATTAAACGATGCCGATTTTAAACTTGCCCTAGAGCAAGCATTTGGTAGCTGGTTAGGTGCGATTACTCAAGTGGGGAGGCGTGCTGTTTACCCGTTGAATTTAGTAGAAGCGAATACGCATATTTATCATCGAATGGCTCTGGTTGGTAATGCATCACATACAATTCATCCTATTGCAGGACAAGGGTTTAATTTAGGAGTGAGAGATGTGCAGCAATTAGCCGGTTTAATTGAAAGTGCGTTGATAAAATCACAGGATATCGGTAACTTCTCATTATTAAATCAATATCAACAAAACAGAAGTAAAGATCAAAAACAAGTGATCAATTTAACTGACTCATTAGTGACATTATTTTCTAATCAACTACCGCCACTTGTTATTGGTCGAAATGTTGGTTTGAAAGTAGTTAACTATTTAACACCACTAAAGAATGCCTTAGTGAATAAAACAATGGGTTATTAACGAATTCGGTTAAACGTTAATGAATCACAATAATAAAGGAATGCAATGCAAAAGTTTGATGTATTAATTGTAGGTGCGGGCATGGTAGGACTTACTTTAGCTCTTGCGCTTCGCGAACAAGGGCAATTAAACGTTGCTATTGCCGATCAAAGCGAACTGATGCCACTTAGTGAGCAGCCTGAAGCAAGAGTTAGCGCAATTAATGGAGCCAGTGAACAAATTTTTATTAATTTAGGGGTTTGGCCACTCATTCAAGCACAGCGTTTGCAGCCATACCAACACATGCATGTGTGGGATAAAGATGGCTACGGCAAACTCGATTTCGATTGCTCTGATCTGGGTCGTCAAAGTCATCAAACCGATACTAATGAAGGGCACCTTGGTCATATAATTGAAAATAACGTCATTCGTCATGCGCTTTGGCAAAAAGCACAAGCCGATAGCGGTATTACTTTCTTTACAGAACATGCAATAAATAATGTTGGGATTGGTGATTCAGAAGTGTTTGCAAGCTTTAATTCGGGTATGCCGATTACGGCTAAATTGGTAGTAGGTGCAGATGGTGCTAATTCATGGGTGCGAAAACAAATGAATATGCCGCTTACTTTCCGTGATTATGACCATCATGCATTAGTTGCAACAGTAAAGTGTGAAAGGGGACATAAAAATACCGCATGGCAAGTATTTCTTCCTTCAGGCCCTTTGGCTTTTTTACCTTTATTTGACGACAGTTTATGTTCAATTGTTTGGTCTACCTCCCCTGATGAAGCACAACGATTAGCTGCGCTAAATGACAATGATTTTGCTAAAGAGTTAACGGCTGCAGCCGATGGAAAACTTGGTAATGTATCTTTAGTTAGTCAACGTTTTACCTATCCGCTAATGATGCGACTTGCTCATGATTTTGTAAAAGATAAAGTTGTCTTAATAGGAGATGCAGCACATACCATTCATCCATTAGCTGGGCAAGGTGTTAATTTAGGACTGTTAGATGCAGCAGCACTTGCGCAAACTTTAACGAGCAAAGTTAATAAAGGTGGTGACGATTATGTTAGTGCTTTAAATAATAAAGAGAAATCACTTAAAGCATTCGCAAGATGGCGTAAAAGCGAAGCAACTGAAATGATTGTTGCTATGGAAGCAATTAAACAAGCATTTAGCCCAAGTTTTGAGGCGCCTAAGCTACTGCGTGGTATCGGTATGTCGATAATTAATAACGTTACTCCCGCTAAAAAATTACTTATTCAACAAGCATTTGGTAAAAAAAATCATTTACCTGCTCTCGCGATAAAACGTGACTAATTATTCTCTTTTTTTGATAACCTCGTTTACTTGTTACGAAGATGACTTACTACTTTAATTACAGTTACCAATAAAGTGGTGAAGAGAGTCACCACAATAAATTGTCCCATTAATAATAAACAAAGTTTAGGCCAAAAATCTATCTCTTCAGTGAGTAATGGATGCCAAAGATGAACAAGCAACAGGTTCCCAGGAAATAAGAAAATTTGATAACCCGGTAAAGGTGCTCCCCATATTGCCCATGTATTCCAACTCAAGGTAAAAACAATTAAACCAATAATCGTTGCGATAAAGCCTACACGAATGGCAAGCTTAATTAGTGAAAGTTGTTTCATGGTATTTTATGATCTTCACCTATTTTGGTAGGGGCCTGACCTAGTTAATTAATCAACGCAGTTGATTAGCTTTTTGGTAGCCTGACAACATCACCAACTAGTGTTACTCCTGCCATAACTGCTCCTGCACCGCATTTAAATGTGGTGCTACTTGAGGTCATATTGCCTTTGTAGTTAGATCGAATATTAATAACTGCATTCCCACCTTCTTTAACAGCACGCTCTCTTAAAGACTTCATTGCTGAGGCAAATGCCCATTGACAAGCTTCTTTATCACTTTTCATAAAAGCGTTGGTTTTTTTATTGCTTTGAAACTCCCCAAATGTTTCTTCTGCTTTGGCGTGCTCTTGGCCGTCAAAATAAAAACTGACATTATTGCCTATTGCCGATGATATTTTTTTAATCGACATTGCTTCTGCAACCGAATAATCAGCAATATCATCTCGTGCTATCGAGACCATGGAGGTAGACGTTAAAACTAAAGCTAATAATATTTTTTTCATGACAAACTCCGAAAGTGTAATAAGAAATTAAACAGTAATACTTTTTGTTACGCATTAACCGTTTAATATTTTTGTATGTGAAACTACCTGTAAACGCTATGCATATCAAGTGTTTCATGTTTTCTTTGAGTGTTCTGTCTAGAGTTATATGTGTGTAACAATGTTTTACTACCAATGAGTTAACGACACTTTGCTATTAAAGTAGAGGCTAAGAGGTAGCTCTTATCTTCGATTTTAATATTTAAAAGAAACAGATTAAAAAACTTATTTTATGGCAAAAAATTAATCACAATTAATATGTACTCTATTTAATCTTAATGGAATTTAATTTTTTTTAACACGCTTTTTGGAAATAATATTCCGTTTAAATTTATTAGTCAGTTTTAAATTTGAAAAACACCTCTTTATTTGTTGAATCAACGAGTTTACAGGTTTATAATCGCCGCATTATTTTGTAAATCTCCACTCTATATTCTACTTTTTATTAAGTTAACCCTTAATAAGGTAGATGATTAACAGGTGAAACAGTATGAGCAATAAAACAGTATTACATGCCAAGCACATTGATGCTGGCGCCAAAATGGTTGATTTTCACGGCTGGGAAATGCCAATTAACTATGGTTCTCAAATAGAAGAGCATAATGCTGTTCGTACCGATGCGGGTATGTTTGACGTTTCTCACATGACCATTGTCGACATTCAAGGTAGCGATGCTAAAGCATTTTTACGTCGTTTAGTGATTAACGACGTAGCAAAACTTACTGTTGCAGGTAAAGCACTTTACACTGGTATGTTAAATGAAGCGGGTGGTGTTATAGATGATCTAATTATTTATTTCTTTACTGATACTGATTACCGTTTAGTCGTTAACTCTGCTACACGTGAAAAAGATCTAGCATGGATGACAAAGCAAGCTGAAGGCTTTGATGTATCTATTACTGAACGTCCTGAGTTTGGTATGCTTGCTGTGCAAGGCCCTCAAGCTAAAGCAAAAGTAGCCACGCTATTAACAGATGAGCAGAAAGCGTCTGTTGAAGGCATGAAACCATTTTTTGGTGTACAAGTGGGCGATGTTTTTATTGCCACTACAGGTTACACAGGTGAAGACGGTTACGAAATTATTGTTCCAGACAGTGTTGCCGCTAAGTTATGGCAAGACTTACTCGATGCAGGTGTTAAGCCTTGTGGTTTAGGTGCACGCGATACCTTACGTTTAGAAGCAGGCATGAACCTTTATGGTTTAGATATGGACGAGTCTATCTCACCTTTAGCAGCTAACATGGCGTGGACAATTTCATGGGAACCTGAAGACAGAGACTTTATTGGTCGTGACGTGCTAACTGCACAAAAAGCAGCAGGTGATCAACCAAAATTAGTGGGTTTAGTACTCGAAGAGAAAGGCGTTTTACGTTCACATCAAAAAGTAGTGACTGAATTTGGCGAAGGTGAAGTAACTTCAGGGACTTTCTCTCCTACACTAGGTCATAGTGTTGCTTTAGCACGTGTACCACGCAGCGTTAAAGTTGGCGACACTGTAGAAGTTGAAATGCGTAAAAAATTAGTCAAGGTAGTTGTGACTAAAGCGAGCTTTGTTCGCAATGGTAAAAAAGTTTTTTAAGTACAAATTATGTATTAAACTGCTCGATTAACGATGAATGTAATTATTCATCAACCAAGGTGGTTTTTAAACATAACAAAAAATTACGTTGGCTGGGTAATAAAGTTATTTACTGGGTCAAATTAGAACGAAATTTAGGCTATAGTATGCATGGATTAGTGAAAGCTAACTGTAAACTACAGCAATATACTTTTTAGCAAGTTAAAAATACAATTAACACAGGAACAATAAAAATGAGCAATATTCCTTCAGAATTAAGATACGCAACTTCACACGAATGGGTTCGCAACGAAGGTGACGGTACCGTTACTGTTGGTATTACTGAACATGCACAAGATCTATTAGGTGACATGGTATTTGTTGAATTACCTGAAGTTGGCGATAACGTTTCAACAGGTGACGATGTTGCCGTATGTGAGTCAGTAAAAGCTGCTTCAGATATTTATGCTCCAGTTTCTGGTGAAATTGTTGAAGTGAACGAAGAACTTGAAGATGCTCCAGAATTAGTAAACTCAGACGCATTTGGTGACGGTTGGTTATTCAAAATTAAATTGGATGATGCAAGCGAAGTTGAAAGCTTATTAGATGCTGAAGGTTACAAAAACTCTATCGACGAAGACTAATTTTCGGTCACACTCTGTCTTTATTCGGCGTTGTTTGTGTTGTTTGTCTAAATCACTGAGTAAATTAAGCTCATTAGACTCTCAATTTCAGCGCCTTGCCTAAAAACAGACTGTTTACGAAAATAGTTATTGAAGCCTCTTTCTTCTTATAAGAAAAAGAGGCTTTCTTTTATTTTATTTTTACATTTTTAAGAGAAGCTGTTTTATGACTACTCAAACGCTAGCAGAACTTGAACAAACTCAAGATTTTATCCGTCGCCATATTGGTCCTAATGCTGAACAAACTCAAGCGATGTTAAACGACATTGGTGCTGAGACTGTTGATGACTTGATCAGCGAAATTGTTCCTGCAGATATTCGTTTATCACAATTACCTGCTATTGAAGAAAGCAAAACAGAAGTTAAAGCATTGAGCGATTTAAAAGCCGTTGCTAGTTTAAATAAAGTAAACGACACCTACATTGGTTTAGGTTATTACGGCACATTAACGCCAAACGTAATTTTACGAAATGTATTAGAAAACCCAGGTTGGTACACCGCGTACACTCCTTATCAGCCAGAAATTGCACAAGGGCGTTTAGAGTCTTTATTAAACTTCCAACAAATGTGTATAGATTTGACCGGTTTAGAGCTTGCTTCAGCCTCATTATTGGATGAAGCAACTGCAGCAGCAGAGGCTATGGCATTAGCCAAACGTGTGTCTAAAAACAAAAAGTCTAACCTTTTCTTTATCTCAGACGATGTTTACCCACAAACTATCGACGTTGTTAAACAACGTGCAGAAATGTTTGGTTTTGACCTTATCATTGCTCCAGCAAATGAAGCAGCAGATCATGATATTTTCGGCGCCCTTATTCAATACCCAAGCGCCACAGGTGAAGTGACTGATATTAGTGAACTAATAGCAAAAATCCATGATAAAAAAGGCATTGTTGCAGTAGCTGCCGATATCATGAGTTTAGTCTTATTAAAGTCTCCAGGTGAACTTGGCGCTGATGCCGTTATTGGTTCAACACAGCGTTTTGGTGTACCTATGGGTTACGGCGGTCCACACGCTGCATTTTTTACTACATCAGAAAAGTACAAACGTTCATTACCGGGTCGTATTATCGGAGTGTCAAAAGACACACGTGGTAACAACGCACTACGTATGGCTATGCAAACACGTGAGCAACATATTCGTCGTGAAAAAGCCAACTCGAACATTTGTACTGCACAAGTATTATTAGCCAACATGGCTGCGTTTTACGCGGTTTATCATGGCCCTAAAGGCTTAAAAATTATTGCTGATCGCATTCACCGTTTAACTGATATCTTATGCTTAGGTACGGCAACAAAAGGGTTAACAGCAATTCATGAGAATTACTTTGATACTTTAACGTTTAATGTATCAAATAAAGATGAAATTGTTACTCGTGCCTTAGCAGCAGGCGTTAACTTCCGTACAGATGTTGATGGTCAAATTAGCATTTCAATTGATGAAACGACAACGCGTGAAAACATAGCGGGTTTATTTGATATTTTACTTGGCGCAGATCACGGTTTAGATGTTGCAGCACTCGATGATAAAATCGTAGCTTGTGGTCATTCTTCAATTCCTGCGGCATTAGTGCGCGAGTCTGAAATATTAACTCACCCTGTATTTAACTTGTATCACAGCGAAACAGAAATGCTTCGTTATATCAAAAAGCTTGAGAACAAAGATTTAGCATTGAACCATTCAATGATTTCACTTGGCTCTTGTACCATGAAGTTAAATGCAACCGCACAAATGATCCCAGTATCATGGCCTGAATTTGCCAATATGCATCCTTTTGCACCAGTTGACCAAGCGCAAGGATACAAAAAGATGATCGACGAACTAGCCGACTGGTTAGTAGAGTTAACAGGCTACGACAAAATGTCAATGCAGCCTAACTCTGGCGCACAAGGTGAATACGCAGGTTTAATTTCTATTCATAAATATCATGAAAGTCGTGGTGATTCGCACCGTAACATTTGTTTAATTCCAGCGTCTGCGCACGGTACTAACCCTGCAACAGCCAATATGGTTGGCTTTAAAGTTGTGGTAGTAGATTGTGATAAAGAAGGTAACGTTGACATGGCCGACTTAACAGCGAAAGCTGAAGAGTTAGCAGACAACCTTGCTTGTATCATGATCACATACCCATCGACACATGGTGTATACGAAACAACGATTGCTGAAATTTGTAATATTATTCACAAAAATGGCGGTCAAGTTTACCTTGATGGCGCAAACATGAACGCACAAGTAGGTTTAACATCACCAGGTTTTATCGGCGCTGATGTTTCTCATCTTAACTTGCATAAAACATTCGCTATTCCACATGGCGGCGGCGGTCCAGGTATGGGTCCTATTGGCGTTAAAGCGCATTTAGCACCATTTTTACCTGATCATGCGTTAATTAATGTAGATGAAAAAACTACAGGCAATGGCGCAGTTTCAGCAGCACCATACGGTAGTGCAGGAATACTATGTATCTCTTACCTTTACGTTGCCTTATTAGGTAAAAAAGGTGTTACTGATGCAAGTAAATATGCCATCACTAATGCTAACTACATGGCAACTAAATTAAGCCAACATTACCCGCTGTTATACACAGGTAAAAACAACCGTGTTGCTCACGAGTGTATTATTGATTTACGTCCTCTTAAAGCAACTTCAGGAATTACCGAAGTAGATATTGCTAAACGCTTAATTGATTACGGTTTCCATGCGCCTACTATGTCGTTCCCAGTAGCAGGCACCTTCATGATTGAACCAACAGAGTCGGAGTCTAAAGTTGAGCTAGATCGCTTTATTGAAGCAATGACTTGTATCCGTGATGAAGTACGTAAAGTAGAGTCAGGCGAGTGGGAATTAAACAATAACCCGCTACAAAATGCGCCTCATACTTTAGCCGATATTACTGACACATGGGAACGTGGTTACACAGTTGCAGAAGCTGTTTTCCCTGTACCAGCAGCGGCAGCGAACAAGTTCTGGCCAACGGTTAATCGTATAGATGATGTTTATGGGGACCGTAATTTGATATGTTCATGTCCTCCAATTGATAGTTATGTGGACTAGTTAACTAGTGTACCTGAATATTTAAAATTCAGACAATGTATTAAAAAATAGACAAACTTCGGTTTGTCTATTTTTTTGCTTTCAGAAAACCTTCTATTGTATATCGTAAAAATAAACTCTTTAACTTAAAGCGCTCTATATATTTGCATGGTATTCCATCCAACAAATAGGGCAATGGCGTAGCTTAATAAAGTGCCTAACATCATATATTCAGTCAGTTTCATATCTTTGTTTTTTGTTAGATCTCCAAATCTAAATATGGTTTTAGTAGCTACTAAGAAGCCAATGCCGGCAAATTGTCCCATAAAGATAAAAGAAATAGCTAAGCACCGCTCAATATAGCCGATCCAAGAACCAGCAGAAACTAGGCCCACATTATTTTTACTATTATTTACTTCTTCATTTACGTCATTATTTTTAATCAGGCTATCAGTATGTTGTTTTAGCGCGAGTGAAATTATTACCGATGCCGGTTTACAGACTAATACGTATGATATGGCGATGATCATATTTTTAGCGGTAAAAAAGCTTCCTATAAAGACTGTTACCTGTTCAAAGGTGAAACCAGAAAAATATACCCATACACTACTGATAATTGCTATATGAATGAGTTGATCCAACAGAAAATAGATGAGATTTTTCTTTCTATGAGATTTCCAGTAATCGGTCAGTAAGTGCGATATTGATATGGCGCCAATGGCTATTATTGATTGAAAAAATGAGAATTCTGCAATTAGAAAAACAACCGTATTAAGTAAAGTATGTACTAAAAAATGTTTCCATAACCCTACCGACTTAATATGGTTATTGTTTCTACACTCAACCCATTGAGAAGGTTGCAGGTAAAAATCGCCTATGAAGTGAGCCGCCAGTAATAATAGTAAGAGTTCCATTAGTTGTTACCTCCAAGTAGCATAATTTTTTTGTTTATTACTTCCATATAATCTCTTACGAGAAAGGCACCAATGTTGCTCAATCTATTACTGATGTTTTGACGTGTTGTGCCAGTAATATCGGCAAGTTTCTTATGCTCTGCGAAGTTGCTTTCAATATATTGATATAATAATTCAGCTTGTGTTTTAGTGAGTCTGTTCAGTAGGTGATTTAAAAATTGCGATAAGAGATTTAGTTCGTATTGATCATTTTTATGATCAAAGTGTACCGATAGATCACCACGTTGAGTTTTTTCTAATCCTCTACCAGATGCTATAAAAACAGGGCCTGATGATGTATTAGGCTTTTCATCGTAAATATTATGAGTGCCATAAGCGAGAGATAGTGTGCATTGAATAGGTTTTGGCGAAAAGCTTGATAAATGCAAAGCAAGCTTGATCAATAGCGTACTTTTTAAAGCGTACACAGGATCAGGATATTGAATTTGAAACTCATCCCCGCGATATATTTCGCCTACAGCACCATATTTTTCATTCGCTTCATTGAGTAAAGCATTCATGCATTTTATAACGTCTGAATAAATCTCGTTAGACATTTTGGTAGAATTGACAATATCTCCCGTTAATACTGCAATCATATTACATTACCTATTGTTAAAGCTTTACGAACGTATTTGCAATCATATTTAATTGCTATTTAATATGCAACCTTATTTAGTTGCAATGAGGTAAGCAATTAAATAAGGTTGCTTTTGTGTGTGGGAATTCATTTGATAAAACCTCATTCTACTCATAATGTCATGACTTTAACGGTACTTAACTATAAAATGATTTATCTTACTTTTATAAACTGTTCTATCTATCAATCGAGAATCAAAATGTTATTACGCGCTCTGTTCATTAGTTTTATTTGTACTTTATTTCTTGGTTGTGCGAGTTCAACCAACTCTAATAGTTTGTATAGTTTAGAAGATGTTAATGCCATAAAAGGAAAGCATTGGTTAGCCATGAACCTAAAAAGGGAAGGGGTGAAAGCAACAGACTCTGGATTGCAGTATAAAGTTTTAAAGCAAAGTACAGGTTGTAACCCTGATCCTGATTATAGGGTTACTGTGCACTATACAATGATGTTAGCTGAGTCGAAAAAGGTTATCGATAGCAGTTATCAACGCGGAAACCCAGATAAATTTGAATTGTCGAAAATGATCAAAGGCTGGCGAGAAGGCGTACCTATGATGAAAGTAGGTGAAAGTTGGGAGCTTTATATACCGTCTGACTTAGCGTATGGCAGAAGAGGTTTATCAGGATCTGTTGGTCCTAACAGCGCGCTTGTTTCTCAAATTACCCTTATTGATGCACGTTGTCAGGAATAGTTATTGGCTTAAGTTGTTAGTAGTCAAGAGAAATTAAATGCTCATAAAACGCTAAGGGGTAATTTTCCAAATTTTATCGGAGGCATCAAGGTACTCTGTTAAAGCTGCTGAGCCATACCAGGGATAAAGCTCGGCTGTTAAATATTTTTCACTAATCGCAGGGTCAGTTTGAAGTAGTGCATTTGCTGCTTCTAGTGAGGCAATATCTAATATAAAAAGCCCTCTAAAATCATTTTCATTTTTGCCAAACGGACCTGCAACAATTAATTTTTTCTCTTCTACTAAACGATTGATGTTTTTAAAGTGCCCAGTAAAAGCTTCATTTCGTTTGTTTTTATCCGTTGACTGGTTTGTTCCTGTTTTAAGAATAACCAAAATAAAGTTTTTCATACCATAATCATCAGCTCCTAACTTAGCCGCTAATTCAGCATCATACTTAGGATTAATATTTTGCGCTAAAGCATGAGGCGCAACAGCAATGAAAAATGTAGTGAGTATGATCAGTAACGTTTTAATCATGTTATTTACCCTATTAAAATTAAATTTAAGCCTAGAGAATAGTAGGAATAATTATTTATGCCATAGAATTATTCATTAGGCGAGCTTTTGTGAGAATGCTCTACAAATAACAGAAATGAAATCTAATGCTGTACCATCATTTACTTTTAATACGTTTAAGATTACTGTTAATGATAATGATTACCATTAATAACTTCTCTAGGTTCTATAGTGAAAAACACAAAAATTTTATTAATCGAAGACGATAATACGCTTAATAATTATATTACCGATTTATTAACTAAATCTGGCTATATTGTCGAGCAATGCTTTGATGGTGTTGTTGGGCTTAAATTGGCTCAAACACAGCAACATCAGCTTATTCTATTAGATAAAATGTTACCTAAACTAGACGGTGTTTCACTCTTAAAGACATTAAGAGAAACGAGTCAGCAACTTGTAATTATGATATCGGCGAAAGGGGCGGAAGAGGAAAGAATACTGGGTTTAACGCACGGTGCTGATGATTATATTGCTAAACCATTTAATAGTCAGGAATTATTACTCAGAATTGAAGGGCTACTCAGAAGAAGTCAATTGCAAGTTAATACTCAAAGTCATGATGAGATATGTGTTGATGGCCTAACACTCAATGCTGGCAAGCAGTCAATAAAAGTAAATGATAAAGACATAGAGTTCACAACAATACAGTTTAAGCTTTTGTGGGAATTAATTTCAAAGCGAAATAAAACAGTGAGTAAGGCTGACTTATATCAAGCCGTTTTAAATAAAAAACTGGGTGTATATGATCGAAGTATAGATATGCACCTTAGTAGAGTGCGAAGAAAGCTGAATGAAGCAAATTGGTTGGGGGATCGTTTACAAACGGTTCATGGAAAAGGTTATTGCTTTAGATGAATAGACAGTTTTTATGGAAAACTTGCTTGATGATAGCAACGGGGTTAGTCGCTTTTTTTTATATATTAAGTGTTTTAACTTCTAAGGCCGAAGAAGGAATGAGCTTTATTGAAGAGCCTGAACAACAGCAATTAAAAGCATGGGCTGTAACCGCAGAGGAGTTATATTTATCGGGCGATAAAGCCGCATTAAATCAATGGTTGGCTAAATTAAAACAACAAGAAAATACATGGCTGGCAATTGCTAGTTTTCAGATTGACCAAATAGCCGGCGATACCATTGACGTAAATAGCGTTGGCGGCCATCATTTTGGGCGAAGCATTGATTGGAAAATCCATTTATATTTTGAGCAAAACCCTGTCATGGAATTTCCTTTTTCTCAAGGCAAAGCGAGTTTTTTAATAAAGCTACCTGAACATATGAGACCAGGAGGGTATTGGCTAACCACTAAAATTATTTTGCAAATAATACTGCCCATGACAATACTCATTTTACTCTCTATTTGGTTATATCGGCATATTATTACGCCACTTCATCAGTTGGAAAAAGCCACTTCAGCTTTTAGTAAAGGTGATTTTGATGTAAGAGTAAGAAAACTGTTAGGTAGCAGAAATGATGAGCTTGCACATTTAGCCTCAACGTTTGATCAAATGGCTAGCCGAATAGGCGAACTAATAGCAGGTCAGCGACAACTAATTTCAGATTTATCCCATGAGTTACGTACGCCGTTAACACGGTTAGATATTGCTGTAAATAACTTTGAAATTGATAATAGCCATCAACATCTAGAGCGTATTGCTAGAGAGTCTATATATATTCGAAAATTGGTTGAAGACACACTCACATTGGCATGGCTTGATAATGAAAAGCCTATTATTCGCCAAGAAGAAGTCGATTTAGTCGATTTGTTAGATGTTGTTATTGATGATGCTAAGTTTGAATTTTCAAACAGAGAGTTAGCACTAGAAACACCTAACCATGCTGTTATCAGTAATAGTAGCCATAAAGCGCTTTGTCCCGCGTTAGAGAATATTATTCGCAACGCATTACGCTACACTCCCGTAGGTAAAAAGGTCGTTGTAAGATTATTAAATAAAAGTAGTCACTACTGTATAGAAGTGATTGATCAAGGACCTGGTATTGCACCTCAATATTTAGATAAAGTATTTCTACCGTTCTTTCGAATAGATAACTCTCGTGAAGCTGGGAATGATAGCTTTGGCCTTGGGTTGGCTTTGGCAAAACGTCTTTTAAACAGTGTGAGGGCTAATTTGTCAGCTAAAAATAATACCGACGAAGGTCTGACTGTAGTGATAATGATTCCTATTACGTAAATGTAACAAATGTAAAAGTAGTATAAATGCTCAAACTAAATGGTAATAATTCTCATTAACGAGATTTTAATGAGAATTTAACCATGTCATATAACCCGAATAAAAAAAGTACATTTCGAAAGACACTAGTTAATGCGGCTGTTGCGGCTGTAATTGCTACTCCTAGTGTTTATGCCTATCAAGAAGACAATGAAACAGAAGTAAAAGCGATTGAAAAAATAGTTGTTGTCGGTGCGACAACGAATACGCTAATTACCCCTGAAGATCTAGAGAAATACCAAGCGAATGATTTAGAAGATATCTTTCGTCACACACCATCGGTTACGGTTGGCGGCTCTTTAGGTATCGCGCAAAAAATATATGTTCGTGGTTTAGAAGACTCCATGGTCAATGTAACCGTTGATGGCGCCCCTCAAACAAGTACTTTATTCCATCATATTGGCCGTGTATCTATTGAACCAGAATTATTACAAAGTGTTGAAGTGCAAGCGGGGGCGGGTGAAGCAACTTCGGGTATAGGCGCTGTAGGTGGTGCTATTCGTTTTAAAACTCAAAATGCTGATAACTTACTTGCTAAAGACGAGAAATTTGGTGGTAAGGCCAAAGTAGGTTATTTTTCAAATAATGGTCATAAAGAAAGCATCTCGTTATATGGTAAAGCAACGGAAGATGTGGGTATTTTGGCTTCTTATGTCAATGTGAGCAGAGATAACATGGAAGATGGCGACGGTGAAGAAATTCCAGGTACTGCTGCTGATCAAACTCTTGCTTTTATTAAATTAAATGCCAATCTCACCGATAACCAAGCGCTTGTTTTGAGTTACGAAAGCAGAAAAGAAGAAGGGGAGTTCGGTAAACAAACAAACTGGGCACCGCTAGCTAGTGATCCATTATTTGAATCATGGGGTGAACGTGAAACCATAGTGTTAAATCATGCTTGGTATTTAAACGATTTAGTTAATTTAGAAACCACCCTATACCAAACTGATTCATCTTTTAAACGCGAGTTATATACGTGGGATGCATCGATCAAAACAACGGGATTTGATATTCGTAATACTAGCGATATGGCTAGCCATTCATTCACTTATGGTGTTGAACGCAAAGTCGATAAAGTTAATTCTCAATCCTATGAAGATTTTGGTGGTATCTACTATGAAGAAGGGTCTGTAACTGGCTTCTATATTCAAGATCACTGGCAATTTAATGATGATTTGTTAATAAGTTTTGGGGTGCGTCATGATAGTTACGAACTCGATCACGAAGGTGAGTCAGCTAAATGGGTGCAAGTTAACGGGGTTTGGGTTGTTGAAACAGATAGTAACGGTGATCCAGTAACGTCAAGTGATGCCTTTTCCATTGATAAACAAGACGGTTTTAGTCCTAACTTAGGGATGGTTTATAGCCTCACTGAACATTTAAAACTGTCTGCAGGTTATGCCGAAGCATTACGCGGTAGACAGGTAGCCGATGCCTTTACTGTGGGTGAGTTAAGCCATAACGACAGTTTAGCACCAGAAAATGTTGTCAACCAAGAGCTAGGCCTAGAATATAATGACGGCACCTTTGTGTTTGAAATATCTGTGTATAACAGCGAAATCAGCGATGTTGTTTTTGATAAGTTCAAAGGCAGAGAAGGTGTTTTCTATGAAAATATTGGTGATTTAGAATCCGTAGGATTTGAATTAGTTGCAGGTTATCAAGCAGATAATTTTGATGTGTTGATTAGTTATAACAGCAATGACGTGGAATTGAATAATGCGCCATTTGTTTGGCCTGATGCTAATGACCCATCAGGGTTTAGTACTGTTGTGTTAAATGGTGTTGACTTAGCTGCGTACGAATATGGCGGTTTAGGTAATGCAGTGGGTGACTCAATCAATTTGAACGTTAATTATGAGTTGAATGACGACATAGCAATGGGCTTTAACCTTAATTATGTTGCTAGCCTAGATGATATTGAAGTATTTCACCGCTCTATTGAGTTAGGTTGGCAATCAGCATTAGAAACTGTAGATAAACCAAGCTATACCGTTGTTGACGCTTATGTAACGTATACACCTATCAAGAACTTAACCTTAGACTTCGCGATACAAAATTTATTGGATGAGTCTTATAGAAGCCATGGTAGTGTCGCCGATTATGGACACATAAGTGGTTATGAAAGCGTGGTAGGAATTAAAGAACCAGGACGCGATATTAGGATCACTGCATCTTATCAATTCTAAACAAACTCTTTGTTATCACTAAATGCACAACAATACTGTTGTGCATTTAGCATTTACTACAGTAAGTAATTTTATGACATTTATTCAAAAAAACAGTCAATCAATCGGGATTGCCATTCGAATCCTTATTGCGCTATTGGGTGGTTTTATTTTAGCCAACTTAGTCGCAATACTTATTTCTTATTTACCAGCAGATAATAAAGTGGATGGTATTGTCACGGGAATGATGGTTAGTTTTATTGTCTATACATTAGTTGTTATGTATGTGTTTTCAACTAAAACAGCTCTAAAGGCAGGTTTATGGGTTAGTAGCAGTTGTTTAGTTGCTTATGTTGGAACGGTTTACCTTAATATGGCTGTTAACTTATGAAAACACGTTTTCGTCAATCGATGAATTGGCTGCATACTTGGGTCGGTTTCTCTTTTAGCTGGCTTTTATATTTTATATTTATTACAGGAACTGTAGGATATTTTGACAGCGAAATAGATCGTTGGATGAAACCTGAAATTTCAGTTGTTGATCAATTTACTCATCAAGATGAAGCAATAGCTGCTGCAGAGTTACATTTGAATGAATTAGCGTCAGACTCCCCGCAATGGTATATAGGTTTACCTGCTTCACGTACACCATTTATTCAAATACAGTGGCTGCAACTAGCGAATGAGACTACTAATACACCAAGAGACTGGCAAGAAAAGTTCATTGATACAAACACTGGTAAAGCGGATGAAGTTAGAGAAACTGCTGGCGGTGAAACACTTTATCGCATGCATTACAATTTACACTATGTGCCTCAATTAGTTGGTTATATTTTAACAAGTCTAGCTACCATGTTAATGCTGATTGGCTTAGTTACTGGCATTGTTATCCACAAAAAGATATTTATCGAATTTTTTACTTTCCGTGCTAAAAAAGGTATTCGCTCATGGTTAGATATCCATAATATTTTTAGCGTATTGCCTCTACCATTTCATTTGATGATTACCTATAGCGGTTTATTGCTTTTAATGACAGTAACTATGTCATCGGTTATAGAGGTTCGGTATGGCGAAGGGCGAGAAAACATTCGGAAGTTCTATGATGAATCACAATTAGATATTACAGAGCAACAATATATCAATTTAGCTCCTGAAAATTTATCTTTAGACACAGTACTTAAAGATGCTGCGGTACGCTATCAAAACCTTAAAATTAGTTATATTGGTATCATCGATCGCGGCAGTGATAAGGAGCATTATGAGATATGGTTTGATAAATTTGAAGGGATCCACCTGGCGTCGGTAGTAAAATATCGTATTAATGGTAGTCGAGTTGAACTTGAAATAACAAAAGAAAAAGCAGGAAGTGCCGCTAAAGTTTACGACTTATTTGAGCACTTACATGAAGGTCTTTTTGCGAATATTTATTTACGCTGGTTGTATTTTTTAGCTGGAATTCTAGGTGCAGGAATGATTGCCACCGGCATGATTTTATGGGTGAAAAAACGACAAATTAAGAAGGCTAACAATAGCCGTTACAATATTATTTCTTTGATTGAACGCATTAATATTGGGGGTATTCTCGGGTTACCTATTGCTATAGCTGCATACTTTTGGAGTAACCGAATTCTTCCATTTGCGCTTGAAAATAGAGCCGATTGGGAGGTGCATTGGTTTTTCATTGGCATGTTGAGCAGTATTGGTTGCTGTTTATGGTACCCATTAAAAAAAGTATGGACTCATTTGCTCTGGTTTACCGCCGTTGCTTATTTATTGTTACCTGTGCTGAATCTAGTAACAACAAAGCATAACATCTTTTCGAGTATACAAAGGAATGATTGGTTAATGGTTGGCTTTGATATAAGCATGCTATTTTTTGGCATTTGTTTTGCTATCGCGGCAAAAATAATTCAAAACAATACGACCAAAAAAGACATGATGGCGATAGCCGAATCACAAAGGTCAAATACATAAAAGTTTTATAAAGAAGGTTATTCAACATGATGATGTTTATTGTAATTATATTAATAACATTTGGTTTTGTATTTTTAAGCCTTTCACTATCAAAACATTACAGCCAAATAACTGATAATCGCCAGAGATTATCAAAGCGTAGTGTACAGATATTAAGGTTATGCGGTTTTAGTTTGTTGATATTAGGAGGGATAATTGCAGTCATTCATTGGGGCTTAACATTAGGCCTAGTTTATTGGTGTGCAATCGCAATGTTAGTGGCTTTGGTATTGTCATTAATCTTCACATTCAAACCTAAAATGTTGTCATTTTTCAGTGATTTATTTAGTTAATCAACTAGTTAGCTATTAAATAGTAATTGATGTCTTGTTGCTTTGTTTGTTTATTGTACTTTTTTATCACCTAGCTTGGAATGTACTGATGAAAATAATAATTTATCAACAAACCAAGCAGGCTTTATCTTTTTGATTTACTTAACTTTTAGTTAACAATTGTTTAACGCTATTGATTCAATTACTGTCGAATTACTTTACAGGTAAGATGAGTGAAGAGTAAAAAATGAATTGAACAATTAAAAATTTTATATTAAATAACAATTGCTTGTTTTATTTTTGTACGAGTGTTCAAAAACTGGTTTGGTATTTGCCTATCTATATTAGGTTCAATGTCATTGTGACATTGATTTTTTATAATTAAATATGGATTTGAAGTATGAAAAACCTAATGAGTAAGTTAGTTGCAGTAACCACCCTTAGCTTAGTTACTACGTTCTCTCAAGCAGCGCTTATTGAGACAACTACAGATATCGTACATAACTACGGCAGTGATGCTGGTAATTATTCACCTACTAGTCTGATCTCAGCCAATAGCTGTGATACGTTAAATGCTGATTCAGTTCGCATATATGATACAAGCCGTGGATGTGGACGCTTTTATGATAACTTTGATTTTTCAGCATTAGACTTTGCAAGTGTTGATAGTTTTGAATTGAGCTTAACATTTTCAGGTATTAGTCGCTTCTCTTTTGTCGAAGACTGGAATGTAAGACCAGGTGCTTCTGCCTCTAACTATGCTTACACAGACGATCAAAGTATTTCAACGAGCTTATTATTTGATGAAACTAATGTTGATAACGATACCT
Source organism: Colwellia sp. SU-HH01217 (assembly GCF_057543495.1). Taxonomy (NCBI): domain Bacteria; kingdom Pseudomonadati; phylum Pseudomonadota; class Gammaproteobacteria; order Alteromonadales; family Colwelliaceae; genus Colwellia; species Colwellia sp. SU-HH01217. Next base: position 74,226 of record NZ_BAAJLX010000006.1, read on the forward strand.
TTCAAGATATTTTAGACACTCAAAATTTTACCTTAATGTTTGCTGAAGAAACGTGGTTTGGAGATAACTTTTATTTAACCAGTGCAACGTTAACGGTTAAAGGTGCTGTTGAAGTTCCTGAACCAGCGCCATTGGCACTGTTTAGTTTAGGATTATTTGTGTTAGGTGTAGCGCAAAAGCGTAAAAAATAGAGCCACTAAAACTTTTATATGACCTAAAACCGCAGATTACCTATCAGTATTTTGCGGTTTTTTTGTTGGCAGCACTGCAATTTAATAACCAAAGTAAACTTAAAAAAACAAGACTACCTCCACCACTCAAACGCAGTTTATTCTCAAGCTTGTATTTCTTTGTGTGTGATAAAAAAATCCTTACCGATAGAGCCACAGAATAACGTTTGATTAGATAAGAACTCTATAGCGAGAAGTTAATTCGACTGATTAGTAACCAAACTATGTATGGGTTAATTGCAATAAAATTAGAGATAAATTAATACACCATAATGCTCATATGATAACTTACTATATTCAATAGCTTTAACTTACTGGAGAAAACCATGCTTGTTGTACATCATTTAAATAATTCCCGATCTCAACGAGTACTTTGGGCTTTAGAAGAGTTTGGTGTTCCCTATGAAGTTAAACGGTATGAACGCGATTCAAAAACCAATTTAGCGCCTGAAAGTCTTAAAAAAATTCACCCTTTGGGTAAGTCTCCTGTTATCACCGATGACGATATTACCGTTGCTGAATCCGGTGCTATTATTGAATATCTTGTTCAAAACTACGCACAAGATAAGTTTAAGGTTATGCCTGACAGTGAAGCTCATCGTCAGTATTTATATTGGCTACATTTTGCAGAGGGCACCTTAATGCCTCAGCTTTTATTAAAAATAATATTTGAAAAAATAGAGAAAGCGCCCATGCTGTTTTTTGCTAAACCCATAGCAAAAAAGATTGTAAGAAAGGTTATGAAAGGATACGTAGGGCCCAATATTATTGCTAACCTTGATTTTATCGAAAGCCATTTAAAAAGTAATGAGTGGTTTGCGGGAGATAAGATCTCTGGCGCAGACATTCAAATGAGCTTTCCGCTAGAAGCTTGGGCATCGAAAAACAAAAATAATAAGCACTATCCAAAAATTATTACATACGTGGAGCGGTTTCAATCTAGACCTGCATATCAAAAAGCTTTATCCACTGGAGGGGAGTACGATTACGCTTAAATGTATTTGATGAGAATAATTAGGGTAAAGTGGTTAGCTTATAAGGATTATAAGGAAGTTAACTTTTCATAGACTTCGGACATACTGTTTAATGTTAAATCTATATAAGTAAATGCGATAAATAAAGAAGAAGAAAGTTTTGAAAGTCTGTGTGTATCTAATTGAAAATATTGGTGTTTTTCATTTTTTATGTTATTGCATGAAGTGGCTATGATAACTACAGCTAACGAAAAAGAGAATTCTCTCATGACAAACCCCTTGGTTTTTCAAATCCTAGAGTATTTAAGAATACAGAAAAGCACTTGTTCTTTGGTAGATTTAGTGAAGTTTTGCGAGCAAGATTTTCATTCACTGATTGAGCAAAACGTAGATTATCAAGTGGTAATTTTTCAAAAAAACTTCTTTGTCATGAATGCCCTTTATCAAATTCAACATGATATTAGTGAAGAAGGCTTTCAACTGGTAATTTCCCCATTAGAGGTCTATCTTACCCCTATTATAGCGAAAGGAGAGGGGGGGATATCTGTACGTGATAATAAGTTGGCAGATTACTATCTTAATTGGTCAAATTATCATCATACTTCTAAAGCCGAAATTGAAGCGCTGTTTGACCACTTTTGGAAAAAATATCGAGCGTTAGATAAAGTGGATGCTGCGCGGGTAACTTTGGAGGTTAATAAAACGGCGAGCTGGGCTGAAATTCGCAAAGCTTATCAAAAGAAAGTTATTTGTAATCATCCTGATAAAGGTGGCTGTGCAGAAGACTTTATCGTGATCCGTAAAGCATATGAAATGTTAAGTGTTAGTTATAATCAATAAAATTACGACTGATTGTGTGATTTTTCTAGCTATTAATAGCCGATGTCGTATACCTTAGTAATACTCAAACATTCCAACTTTTGATGGTAATTACCTTGCTACCCATGATTCAAATTACAAATGTGAATAAAATTTACGAAGGGGGCTTTCAAGCACTTAATAATGTCAATTTAACCATAAAGCCCGCTGAAATTTTTGCTTTATTAGGGCCTAATGGCGCGGGGAAAACAACACTCATTAGTACCATTTGTGGCATTGTTGACGCATCGTCTGGGCAAATTACTGTTGATGGAAAGGATATTGTTTCAGGTTACCGCCATACGCGTGAACTTATTGGCTTAGTGCCACAGGAGTTAACCACAGATGCTTTTGAAACGGTATGGGCAACGGTTACATTCAGCCGAGGTTTGTTTGGTAAAAAATCTGATCCTGCTTTTATTGAAAAAACACTGAAATCATTATCATTATGGGATAAAAAAGATAATCGCATGATGGAGCTTTCGGGTGGCATGAAGCGCCGAGTGATGATTGCCAAAGCGCTTTCACATGAACCCAGTGTGTTGTTTTTAGATGAGCCCACTGCAGGTGTTGATGTTGAATTGCGTAAAGATATGTGGCAATTGGTGCGGCAGCTTCGAAATGACGGTGTAACCATTATTTTAACGACACATTACATTGAAGAGGCAGAAGAAATTGCTGATCGTATTGGCGTGATTAAAAATGGTCAAATTATTCTGGTTGAAGAAAAATCAGCCTTAATGGAAAAGTTAGGCAAAAAGCAATTAACACTCGATTTAAAAGAGCCATTAGCCGAACTACCTGTCAGTATTGCAGACTTTAATTTACAAATACAAAGTTCGGGGATGCAGTTAATTTATAGTTATGACACTACGAAAGAGCACACAGGTATTTCTAATTTACTTCAACATTTATCTGCTGAAGGTATTATTTTTAAAGATATCAAAACAGATCAAAGCTCGTTGGAAGATATATTTGTTTCATTAGTTAAGGAGACAGAATGAACTATTTCGCAGTAGCCGCTATTTATAAATTTGAAATGGCGCGAACAAAACGTACTCTTTTTCAAAGTATTGTCTCGCCTGTAATTTCAACATCGCTCTATTTCGTAGTGTTTGGTTCGGCTATTGGCTCTCGTATAACAGAAATAGGTGGTGTGAGTTATGGCGCGTTTATTGTGCCTGGGCTAATTATGCTATCTTTACTTACACAAAGTATTGCTAATACATCGTTTGGTATTTATTTCCCCAAATTTACTGGCACTATATATGAGTTATTGTCTGCTCCGGTTTCTTCTTTTGAAGTACTGCTCGGTTATGTTGGCGCGGCGGCGACTAAGTCAATTTTACTCGCATTAATTATTTTGGCCACAGCACATTGCTTTGTCGATCTTAATATTGCTCATCCCTTGTGGATGTTATTCTTTTTAGTTGCTACAGCAATCACTTTTAGCTTATTTGGTTTTATAATTGGTATTTGGGCCGACAACTTTGAAAAGCTTCAAGTGATCCCCCTGATTATTATTACCCCATTGGTTTTTTTAGGAGGAACTTTTTACTCTGTTAGTATGCTCTCGCCATTTTGGCAAACTGTAACGCAATTTAACCCTGTATTTTATTTAATTAGTGGTTTTCGATGGAGTTTTTATGAAGTGGCTGAAGTAAGCTTACTCACTAGTTTTTGCGTTATGAGTGGGTTTTTGGCCATGTGTATTATTGCTGTTGCTTGGATTTTTAAAAGCGGCTATCAAATAAAGCAATAAGAGCCATTACCAATAAAATCTATAAGTTAGATAACATTAATTGTTGTAGAGAATGATATTGCAAGCACAGTTTTTAGAACGTTTTAACCAAATTCCATTTAAGCAGTGGCAACAGTTAAATTCCTCATTATGTCCATTTTTAAAATATGACTTCTTTAAAGCATTGGAACAGAGTGATTCGGCTTGTATTGAAAGTGGCTGGCAACCGCATCATTTAATGTTAAGCCATGAGAATGAAGTTAACGCGATTGTGCCTATGTATTTAAAAAGTCATTCATGGGGCGAATACGTATTTGACTGGGACTGGGCTAGAGCATTTGAGCAACACGGTATTGAGTATTACCCTAAGTTAGTTGCTACGTTGCCATTTACGCCTGTTACTAGCGATAAGTTGTTATCGAAAAACGTAACACATCAGGCTTTGTTTCAATTGCTCATCCAATACTGCCAGCAGCAAAATATCAATAGTTGGCATTTACTTTATTGCCCTGAAATTTCGTTAGAGGAAATAGTGTCAGAATTAGGCAGCGAACTTGCTAACGATATTTATCAACGTAATACAGTACAATTTCACTGGTTTAATCGTGATTATAAAAGCTTTGATGACTATTTAACGACTTTTACAGCGCGTAAACGGAAAAACACCTTAAAAGAGCGAGCTTCCATCGCAAAGCAAGGGCTTAATGTGCGTCGTGTTTTAGGGGCGAATATCAGTGCTAAAGAGCTCGAGTTTTTTTATTTAACTTATCAACTGACTTATTTAAAAAGAGGGCATCAACCTCATTTAAGCTTTGCTTTTTTTCAACAAGTTTTCACCACGATGGCAAACAATATTTTATTGGTGATCGCGAGTCAGCAAACAGAAGATGTCGCTTGTGCGTTATTCTTTTTTGACGAGGTCAATTTATATGGTCGTTATTGGGGAAGCGAGCAGTTCTTTAATCATCTGCATTTTGAACTTTGCTATTATCAAGGTATTGAATTTTGCATTGAGAACAATTTGCAATGCTTTAATCCTGGTACGCAAGGTGAACATAAAATTCAACGAGGCTTTGAGCCTGTACTAACGTATTCTTATCATTGGATAAAACACGCCGCATTTAGGCCATCGGTTAAAGACTTCTGTCTTCGAGAGCAACAACACATGAAAGCTTATCAGCATCAATGTAGGCAAGACTTACCATTTAAAACAATCGCTAAGTAACCTACAATATGGCATTAACTTTATTAGGTGGAACACTATGAGCATACATCTTAAATTAGATATCGTTTCAGACGTTTCTTGTCCTTGGTGCATTATTGGTTATCAATCATTGCAACAAGCGCTGGAAAATTTAACCCCTGAGATTACTGTTGATATTACTTGGCAACCCTTTGAGTTAAATCCTCAGATGCCACAAGAAGGTCAAGAAATTACTGAACACTTAACTGAAAAATATAATATAAGCATTGAGCAAAGTGAACAAAACAAAGCAGTGATCCAGCAACGAGGATTAGCCGTTGGTTATGAGTTTGGTAATCGCGGAGGCGGTCGAATTTATAACACTTTTGATGCGCATAGGTTGCTCCATTGGGCGAAAGAGCATAATAAACAAACTGAGTTAAAGCTCGCTTTGTTCGATTTATACTTTAAACAAAATGGTAATCCAAGCGATCATCAGCAATTACTTGATGTTGTTAAGCATGTTGGTTTAGAGCCAAAAAAAGCGCAGCAAATATTAGCCTCTAATGAATACGAACAAGATGTAAGAGAGCTACAGCGACATTATCAGTCTGCGGGTATTAGTTCTGTACCAGCAGTAATTATCAACAATAAGCATTTGATCAGCGGTGGGCAGCCTGTCGATGTTTTTGAGCAGGCTTTAAAAGAAATAGCTAAAGAAAATTAACTCTCAAATAGAGGTTAATTTGTATTCGTGTCGACTTAATCAGGAACGTTTTGTAGGACTTAAATTTAGCTTCTCATTAACCTATGTTTAAAGGTTAATGAGAAGCTTAAATAGATATTGCACTTACAATTTATACAACGCCTTGTTCTAACATCGCATCGGCAACTCTTCTGAACCCTGCTATGTTAGCTCCTAAAACTAAATTGGTCGGTTGATCAAATTCGGTGGCTGTTTGATGTGCTGTGTCGAATATGTTTTTCATGATCTCTTGAAGTTTTTTATCTACTTGCTCAAAAGTCCAACTTTGCATACTTGAATTTTGGGCCATCTCTAACTGACTTGTTGCTACACCACCCGCATTAGCTGCTTTACCTGGGCCATATGAAATTTTAGCCGCAACAAAGGTATTAATTGCCTCCTGAGTAGATGGCATATTAGCTCCTTCACTAACAAGCTTACAGCCATTACTAATCAATGCTTGAGCGTCAGTATGAGTGAGTTCATTTTGAGTAGCACAAGGAAAAGCCGCATCTGCTTTGAACCGCCAAACAGCATGCCCGTCGTTAGGGTATTCTTCTCTGTCGATAAACTTAGCATCATTGTAAGTTTCAAGGTAAGTGGCTAGGCTTTGTCTCGATTGTTCTTTTAACTGTTTAACGAGCGATAAATCAATACCTTCCTCATGATAAATAGTCCCTGATGAATCGCTACAAGTTATCGGTTTTGCACCTAATTGATACAATTTTTCCATTGCATAAATAGCGACATTTCCAGAGCCTGACACTAAACAACGCTTACCTTCTAAATTGTCGTTTATTACAGACAACATATTATTGGCAAAATACACTACGCCATAACCAGTCGCTTCTTTTCGTGCTAATGAACCGCCCCATAATAAGCTTTTACCTGTTAGTACTCCTTCGTATCTGCCCGTAAGACGTTTATATTGCCCAAACATATAACCTATTTCTCGAGCACCTACACCAATATCACCTGCTGGTACATCAGTAGTGGGACCGATATGTCTATACAATTCGTTCATAAATGATTGGCAAAAACGCATAATCTCACCATCTGATTTGCCTTTAGGATCAAAATTTGATCCGCCTTTACCGCCACCAATAGGTAAGCCAGTTAATGCATTTTTAAAGATTTGTTCAAAGCCTAAGAATTTTACAATACTAGCGTTAACACTGGGGTGAAACCTCAATCCCCCTTTGTATGGACCTAGCGCGGAGTTAAATTCAATGCGGTAGCCTTTATTAACCTTAATATTGCCTTCATCATCAACCCAGGGAACACGAAACATTAATTGTCTTTCAGGCTCTACGAGGCGCTGAATAATTGCTTGTTGTTGATAACGTTTATTACTATTTAAAATGGGAGCCAAAGAGTCTAAAACTTCTTCAACAGCTTGGTAAAATTCTGATTGGGCAGGGCTTGAGTTTTTTAATTCTGTAATGGTTTGATGAATATACGACATTGAATTTATCCTTTAGCAAAAACTTGCTAGTTAGTATGTATTCCCTATCTGTTTGAAGATAGAGGTAAAAGTATTAAGGTAAGTTAAAAATGAACACTTTATTGGCACCTATGTTGAGTTGAATGGTTGATTATCAAAAAAAAGTGATTTTAAGTAAATCTATTTAGCCTAAATAAGTGATTTACTTTGATCTAAATTATGCATTTATATTCTGTTTGTTTGAATAATAATTCTAATGGTGTTTTGAAGGGAGGACAAATTTAGCTAGTTGTTAAGAAATGTTATATTTTGAATAAAAAAAATCGAGTAATTAATCTGATGTATCAGTTAATTACTCGATTTTAATAACAATTGAATTGACCTTAGGTTCTTAGGTAAATTAATTGTTAAGCATAACCTATGGCAAGGTTATAACAACAGTTGTTCCTTTACCTGTCTGACTATCGATTTTAATATCGCCAGAAAGTTTCTTTTTAACTAACTCTTGCGTGGTACTCATACCCACACCAACATAGCCTCGACTGCTTTGTGTGGTAAAGAATGGTGTAAACACTTTATCTAAAGTCGCTTTGTTCATGCCTTTACCATCGTCAGAGTAAGTTATTATAGCTCCGCCTTTAGCGCCTTTTTCAATTTTTAAAGCTATTTTTCCGTTGCCGTCATTGTTGAAACCGTGCTTTAAAGAGTTGTTGATAACATTAATTAAAATGATAGCAATGTAACTAGGTACCGACTTAATCGTTAACGCTTGTTCGCCAGAATAGTTATAAACTATATCACTTTGATTAAATTCAAATTCATACAACATAACCATTTTTTGTACATAATCGATTAAGTTAAAGCTTTGAACATCTGTATCATCCTGATCTGCTGCAATTAAGTTAAAGTTTTCTAGTAATGTAACGATAGGTTTTAACGTATTTGCATGCTTAGTATCCCCGCTTGATTCAAATTGCGTTTGTAATTCATCTAGCGATACACCAACGGCATAAGTAATATCGGTTGCTAAATACCCTAGTGCTGCAAAGTTTTCAGATTTTATTAATTGTTCTTCTCTAGCAGGTAATAACGTATTGTTTTCATTACCAGCTTCAGAAGAAGGTGCTAGCGCAGCCTCTTTTGCTTTTTTCCACATGAGGAATGCGACAACTAAAGCCAGCAGAGAAATAATCACAAATACATAAAACAACATTTGAAAACTGGTTAAGCTGTCGTTTTCTTTGCTCACTTTCTGTAATTTTATGGCGGAATTATTCGCAATGTCTTTTTGCTTTTTAAGCTGCTCAGTTAACTCTGCTAATTTTTTTTCTTGAGCGCCATTAGTATCTTCATTAGATACTTGCCACTCTTCTTTATTCATTTTTAACTGTGCTTGCTGAGTCGCTAATTGTTTCTCTAAAGCTTGTAACTTTTGATCTTTAGATTTCAATTCTTGGCTTTTTTTAGAGTCTGCTTTTTCTATAAGAGATAAACGATCAGATTGTTTTTGTAGTGCGAGCGTATTTTTCTCTGCAGTCTGTTTGCTCGTGCTTAACTCTTTGTTCAGCTGGTTAATTGAACTTTTTTGCTGATTAATTTGTTGTTGATAAGTTTCTTTTTGTTTATTCAACTGACTTTGAAGCACTAATAATTCTTCGGCATGTTTCTGTTCAAGCAAAAAGGTTGGTCCAGGGGGTAATATTTCTTCTTCTACTGCTTCTTCTGCACCTGCATTTGCACTAGTTTTGTTAGCATCTGAAAAATATGATAAATCAGGAATATCTAAGTCTTCTTTTTCCATATTAACATCATTAACAGTAAAGGTTATTTTTGCATCTTGAGAGTTATAAGCAATATCAACCATTGATTTATAAGGTTCTTTACTGTCTTCTGTAATAAGTAAAACGTGAGAGCCACTTAATGTACGATTGGCTGATGATAAAAGGTTTCTTTTATTTGACGATAAATAAAGAATATTTACGTCTTTAGCTTCAGTAAATGTATTGACTAAAAGAACAGAGATGTCTTTACCTCTTACACCTTTATTGGCAAAGTAATTATTAAAGTAATTATATTTTTCAACATCTTCATAAACACCGATAATAAATTTGCGTTGTCTTGCCTCTGAAGGCCAATTAACATATTTCGCAAACTTACTAACTATTTTAGCTTGTTCATGTTCTAACGATGTGGTTTGTGCCACAGCTTGAGCGCTTACTACAAGACCTATGCTAACAATTAATAACATACAGCTTGATCTTAATCGTGCAAATACTGCTTCCATGAGATACCTTACAAAAAATTAATAATATTTTTACATTTTACGTTGAATTTATCTTAAATCAACAGCGTTTTTAATAAGTTAATTAGAATAGTTTTTCGGCTTATTCTAATTCAGCCTTATCCGTTATAATTTTCTCATTTAAAAGTAAGGTAAGGCAAGCCATTTACAATGATTTACCTTACAAAATAATGACGTTTAATATGTAAAATAAGCCTGTTTTAATAAGCTGTTAAAAGAGAAAATTAGCATGTTTATTATTACCGCAATATATCAAATAAAATAAAGGCCACGAATCAGGCATGTTAGAAAATCAAAACCAATACCAGAAAAGTTATGATCTAGAAGGTTATTTTGTCATCAGAAACTATTTTAACTGCTCTGAAATAACAGCACTTAAGCAAAGTATTTTAAAGTTTCACCAAGCTTGGAAAATTGATAATGAGAAATTTTATCAAGAAGAAGCGTTTAACTCTTCATTAATTACGGGGAGTCGTTACTTAGGTAAGGAGGATAGAGTAGCGCTTTTTAATTTTATTAGTTCACCTAAAATGATGGCTATAATTGATGCGTTAATTCCTAAAAATGCAGCCTTTATGAATACCCAATTGTTTTTTAATCCGGTTAATCCAAATCAAAAAGATTTTTGGCACCGTGATTGTCAATATGATCATGATGTTGAAGGGCAAAAAAAGGCGGTAAAAGAAACTCAAGTGCTTCATCTTCGTGTGCCTTTGTTTGACGAACTTGGGATGGAACTTATTCCCGGTACCCATAAACGTTGGGATAACGAGGAAGAGTTTAATGTTCGTCAAGAAGAACAAGGCCGAGTGAGTAGTGAAAATTTGCCTTTAGGTAAGGCTATTAAACTCGCTGCAGGTGATTTATTAGTGTTTTCTGCTGATATGATCCATCGTGGCTTGTATGGCTTAGACAGGTTAGCGCTCGATATTTTGGTGTTTGATACTGACGGAGGTTTCGCTGATTATATTGATGACGATTGTTTGCCGGATGAAATGACTCTTCAAAAAATCACTCACCCTAGATTATTTTCTAATACACTTGCTTTGAAGGTTAACTGATTACATTAAATGATAATATTCAGTTAACCCAGTTAATATATTGGTGATCGCGATAGATGAAATTATTAAGCCCATTACCCGGCTAATAACACTAGCGCCGCTAGTGCCAATAATTTTTGTAATATAGCTTGAAAGTAGCATTAAAATATAAGCTAAAACGAGCACGGATAACATTACTAAAGCTGTTTGCGTTTGTTCCCAAACACTGAATAAATCATTTTTGGTTAGTAATACTGCCGCTAGCATTGCTCCGGGACTGGCTATTGAAGGTACGGCCAATGGAAAAATAGCGGTTTCTTTATGTGATACTTCCAAAAGCTTTATTTCTTCATCTGGCTTACTGTCACCAAATATCATGCTAAGCGCAAATAGGAAAAGTACAATACCGCCTGAAATTTGAAATGCAGGTAATGGTATAGATAACGCATTAAGTAACAATTCTCCTGCGACGACAAAAAACAATAAAATACATGCAGACGTAAATGTGGCAAGTAGTGCAACTCGGTGCTTTGTTTTTTTATCATAGCTTTTAGTTACGGCAACAAACACAGGGATTGTGCCAATAGGATCTATAACCGCAAAAAAAGTGATAAAAACCGCTAATATATCTATCATTTATTATCCTAATAAAAATTACGAAAATATATTCACTAACGTTATTGAGCTAGCAATAAGAAAACTAATACGTTTAGCTTTATGTTGTATGGCTATTTGTATTGTAGAGGAGAAATATAGGGCACTCGATAACCCCTTGAACTTAAATAATATCAAAAAATTCGAATTATTGAAAAGTCTATTTTCGCAACAATAAAATTTACAATTAACGTAAATATTTAAACGAGAATGATTTACAATAGCGTTTTTGGTATTAACATAGTGAAATGCCTTCAATAAATAGTATGCCTTTACGGCGCTTAAACAGAAGATGATTAAATAAAAATGAATATTAAGAAGTATATTTTTTGGTTCCACCTAATTATTGGTTGTAGTGCCGCAATTTTTATTTTGCTAATGTCAATTACAGGTGTTGGCTTAACTTATGAAAGACAGATGATTCAGTCTGCGCAACGCACTGATTTCCCCGTTCCGCCTAGTGCCAATGCACAGAGAATTTCGCTCGATAGCGTTATTGACATTGCACAAGACTTTGACACTGAAAAACCACCAAGGGTAAGCTTTTCAAATGAATCTAATGCCCCGTTTGTGATCAAAGAAGGGAGAAAAACGTTAGCCTATTTAAACCCTTTTACCGGAGAAGTAATAGCAACACCAGGTCAAGAAACCACCGTTTTTTTAGGAAAGTTAAGAGCATTTCATCGTTGGTTAACTTTGGACGGAAAATTTAGTGAGCCTGGCCGTTGGATTAATGGTATTGCGAACGTGATTTTTTTCCTTTTAGCGATTACTGGTTTATATTTATGGTTACCAGTTAAATTCAAAAAAAGAGCCTTCAAGCAAAAACTTATCCTGACCAAAAACCACCAAAACAGTCAAGCGAGGGATTATCAATGGCATAATACTTTTGGCTTTTATATGGCTCCATTGTTAATCGTTATTACTTTTACTGCATTCTTCTTTTCATTTAAATGGCCGGGAAATACTTTGAAATCGTATGTTTCATCGTACTCCGAGAAGCTACCTGAAGCTAAAAAATTATCGCAGGAAGAGCGTGTAAATCAGCTCAGTATGCAAACATTATTCACTAAAATTATTAATGATTATCCCCAATGGCAAAGCTTAAGCTTTTCGTTGGCGAGCACACCGCAAAGCATTCAAACGTTTCAAGTAGATATGGGTAATGGCGGTCAGCCAACGAAACGTAAGACGGTGTTATTAAATACTCTTAACAGCAGTGTTGAAGCTGTTCAAAGTTTTGATGACAACTCGACTTATCGAAAAGTGCGAAGTTATATACGCTTTTTACACACAGGAGAAATGTTTGGTTTAGTTGGACAAACGTTAGCAGGGCTGGCATCACTGTTAGCTTGTTTATTAGTTTATACCGGTATTGCGATGTCATTTAGACGCTGGCAAAGAAGTAGGGCACTCAAATAACCTTGAAGTTATATCGCAATGTTTATGATCGTAAAGTGAGTGTGACTAGTACAATACCATGATCCGTACTTTCACCATCACGTTCAAAAGAGGGATTAATTAAATGTCGATCATAGGTATGGTAATCGCTTAGTTGGTACAAACTGTCGTGATAACTCGCATCAAATTCACACGACAATAGTAGGTAGTCTAGCACCGACCCCACACCGCCATAATAATGTGTTGGTGTGCGCAAAGTGCTAGGTGCTTTTGTTGGGTGTAATAAATCGGGACTCTCGTTTGATAATACTTTTTGAAATAAATCCCAAGCATCATTTAAACAATATTTTGCAAGGTAAGTTTCAGGGTCTAACGGTGAAACAAAGCGTAAGTCATTAGTGAGTAAATGGCTTAATACACCATCGGTTATAGTGTTGTTAAAGTCGCCCATCAAAATCATCGGAGTATTTGTTGTTTCACGTCTTGCTATTATTTCAACCATTAATAATGCGGCTTCACTTCCGCGTTGAATGCTTGACCCCCAACGTCCTGCTATCTCAGCTTTTAAGTTTTCAATTACTGTTTTTTCAGCGGAGTCATAATTCGGTAGTTCGTCAACCTCAATTATTGACCGTTTAGATTTAAAGTGCACAACATAACAATCACAATGACCAAGGTGGGGGATGTCAACAGTTGCCCGCAACACTTTCCGACTAAACGAAAAACCTTGAGTTAACCCTATAGTTTGTACTAATTCGGCGTTTGGTTTTATTGCAGCTACCTCAATAATTGGAAAGCGAGAGGCAATGGCAACTACAGGGCGTTTATAAATAAAGTCATCAATAATTTGTGGCTGGTCAACAACCGCAAAAAAACGATAACCTTGTAAATGCATTAGTTTTTCTAACGAGTTGACGCTAAAGACCTCTTGAAAGCCGATGATGTCGGGCTGATGCTCGTGTAAGTATTCACAAATCCAACGCTGTTTTTTTTGCCATTGCTGAGCGCTATAAATGCGTTCAAATTCATAAAAAGCGTTAGGGGGTTCAAGGTAATTAAATAGATTGAAGGTGGCTATTTTTAGCTGACTATTTTCTATCGTTACTGTATTTGTCATAGAGGAATGTGGCAAGTTGGCTTCTTTAGCTCTTTTATTGGTGATAACGATTACTTAAGTATATTAAAGATAGTTAATTATATCTTGTGGGGATTTACATTATTAATTTTTAGTTGGTTAGCTTATGGTTGGCTTATTGTTGAATAATTAGCTAACTTTTATTATTTCGCACGGCATTAGCAAGAATATGGCCTCCATTTTCCACCATAAATTTTTGAAATGCTGTTGCCAGTAAAGTCGGTTGTCTTGAAGCATTTTGCACCAAACGCCATTTACTTCGAATTGGGAAGTGCTCAACATTGAGTATTTTAATGCCAGGCATTATACCAAAATCTAAACTGTGTTTGCTGATCACAGAGATGCCTAACCCTGCAGCGACGGCTTGTTTAATAGCCTCGCTACTTGCGATAGTCATTTTTTCATTTAAAACAAATCCCTGTTGTTTAAATAAATCGACAGTATATTCTCTCGTTCCTGAACCAGCTTCTCGTAATATAAAAGGATAATGGCTTAAACGAGCTAAATTAACATGAGGGAACCTTGCTAACTCATGATTTTCTGGCACAACCACCACTAACTCATTGTCTAAAAATGGGGTTTCAATCACTTGTACATCAGATGGAATTTTACTGAACAAATAGAAATCATCACTATTGTTGAGTAAACGACTTTGAATTCTATCTCGGTTGCCTATTTCTAATTTTACCTCAACTTCAGGATGCTGTTTAGCAAAAGCTGCGAGTAATAATGGCAGAAAATATTGCGCAGTTGTGACCACAGAGATTAGTAAGGTTCCGGTGACAACCCCTTGTAAATTATCAATATCAGTTTTTAAGTTTTCAAGGGTTTGAAATATGGTATTGGCACTTCTTATTACAGCTTTGCCTGCATCAGTTAATGCTAATTGCTTACCCTGCATTTGATAAACAGGCAAACCGATAAGTTCACTTAAATTTTTTAATTGAATAGACACGGATGGTTGAGATATATGCAACTTTTCGGCAACCACAGACAAGTTTTGATAGCGAGCCAAAGCTTGCACTAATTGTAATTGCCGCATTGTTGGTTGTCTGTTTGATTGAAAATTAAGTGGCATGTATAGAATTTTGTTTATGATAGTAATTAATTTTATATATTAGACTCTATTGCTAACTAATTCTAGGATAATGTCACTTGCTTTAAAGAGACTAAGATTATGTTAGAGACAATTTCACAGAATATACGATCACTTGGCTCAGTGCTTGGCAAAACTATTGCTAATGATAAAGGTCAGCGCTGGTTAGATAATGTTGAACGTGTACGCTTGCTGGCAAAAGATGGCGTTGCACAAGATGATTATGCGATTGATGAGTTACAAACGTTATTTGCATCTTGCGATGAGCAAGAGTTGTTAATTTATGGCCGAGCATTTAGTCAATTTTTAAATCTTGCGAATATTGCCGAGCAGCAGCACACAACAAGTGAACAAGGTTTAGCAGAGTTAGACTTGCCGCATCCTTTAGAATCGCTAAAAGAGCAACTCGATAGCTCTGCTCCGGAAGCTTTTTTAACAGCTATTAAAAAACTTCATATTGAACTTGTGCTAACTGCGCATCCTACAGAAGTTAACCGTCGAACTTTTATTCATAAATATCATGCAATTGCCGAAGAGTTGGAACAAGCAGGGCCAGAACTTAACGGCAGAATTGAAGAGATAATTGAACAAGCCTGGCACACTAAAGAAATACGTTCACAGCGTCCAACTCCGCTTGATGAATCTCGCTGGGGGCTCAATGCCATTCGCGATAGTTTATGGTATGCCGTACCTACCTTTGTTAGAGAGCTTGACGAACTCTGTCAGAACGTGACCGGCAAAGAGCTTCCATTAGATGCAACACCAATTACCATGGCAAGTTGGATGGCAGGGGATCGTGATGGCAATCCATTTGTTACAGCAAAGCTAAGCAAACAAGCCATTATCAATGCACGCTTACTTGCTGCAGAACTTTATTTAGTTGATTTTCAAAACCTATATTTAGAGCTTTCAATGCACAAAGCGAGCGATGAATTAACGAATGCAGATATTGACAATATTGGTCCATACCGCAATTTAATAAAGCAAACTATTCATAAATTGGAACATAGCATTGCCTTATTAAAGAAAAATCAAATTAATGGAGTCATTTCAAGACCAGAAGAGTTATTAGCACCGTTAACGACTTGTCGTGAAAGTTTATTGGCTGTCGGATTAGAGCGTGCGGCTAACTCTTTATTGTTAGATGTTATTCGCAAAGTACATTGTTTTGGTATTTCATTGGTTAAACTCGATGTTCGCCAACACAGTGAATTTCATGATCAAGCGATTTCAGAAATAACACAAAATTTAGGTTTAGGTGATTACTTATCGTGGAACGAACAGCAACGTTGTTCCTTTTTACAGCAAGAAATTGACAATCCAAGACCTTTATTACCTAAAGCTAAATGGAGTGAACAAACACAAGAAGTTATTGACACCTTTAAATTTATTGCTGAACAACCTAAAGAAGTTTTAGGCATTTACATTATTTCAATGGCAAGCCAACAAAGCGATGTGTTAGCGGTGAACCTTTTGATGAAGGCGACTGATTTAAGTTGGGATATGCCAATTGCCCCCTTGTTTGAAACGTTGGATGATTTAAACAATGCTGCGGGTGTTATAGACGTATTACTGAGTAACAAAAGTTACACCAAGCGAACTCATGGCGCGCAACACGTCATGATAGGTTATAGCGATTCAGCGAAAGATGCTGGTGTTTTAGCTGCTGCATGGGCTCAGTATCAAGCACAAGAAGCGTTAGTAGCAGCTGCAAAAGGGCATAACATTACGCTTAAATTATTTCATGGTCGTGGCGGTACAATTGGCCGTGGGGGCGGACCGGCGCATGCTGCGATAGCTTCGCAACCACCAGGAACTTTAGAGGGGGGATTAAGGGTAACAGAACAAGGAGAAACCATTCGCTTTAAATTTGGTTTACCTAATTTAGCGGTGCGCAGCCTACATTTATACGCAAGTGCTATATTAGCGAGTTTAGTTAAACCACAGCCTGCACCGAAAGATTCGTGGCGTAATGCCATGGAAGAAATGGCAAAACAAAGTTGCGCGATTTATCGAAATTATGTTTGTGATCAAGATGATTTTGTCACTTATTTTCGACAAGCGACACCTGAGCAAGAGTTATCATCATTGCCTTTAGGATCTCGTCCAAGCAAACGGAAGTCTGACGGCGGTATTGAATCGTTACGTGCTATTCCATGGATCTTCGCTTGGAGCCAAAATAGATTAGTTGTGCCAAGTTGGCTAGGGTTTGGACAAGCAATTGCTGATGGTTGTACCAATCATCAAGCAGCTATTAAAGATATGCTTGATAATTGGCCGTATTTTAGAGCGCGTATTTCATTAACTGAAATGGTCTATTCCAAATCGGATACAGATATCTCTCGGCTATACGATAAAAGTTTAGTGTCAAAAGCGTTATTACCAATGGGGGAGGCGTTAAGAGAGCAGTTAGCAGCAGATAAGAAAATGGTGCTTAAACTACTAGGTCAAACAGAAACATTAGAAAGTGATCAATGGAATTTAGCGTCATTTAATTTACGTCGACCGTATTTATTACCACTCCACTTATTACAAATTGAGGCATTAAAGCGTTTACGACAACAGCCTGAACATCCAATTTGTGAACAACTGCTGATGGTCAGTATGACAGGTATTGCTACAGGAATGCGAAATACTGGCTAGATATCCTTACTATTAACGAGTTAAATATCAGTAGCCTATGTAAGTTAATGATATTTAACTCGAGTATATTTAGTTGCTGGGTATAAAGTTGCTGGGTATAAAAATCATTTGAATGTAGTACTTAAATTATCAATAGTTTTAGAACTTTTCTTTATTTTATCACTATTGTTATTTACTTCTTGAGCTAGCTCAGCATTGTTTTTAGAAATATTGTCGATTGTGATAATACTTTGATTGATTTGATTGGCTACAACACTTTGCTCTTCAGTGGCTGTTGCTATTTGGGCGGTCATATCACTCACATCATTGACATTTTTAATAACATCGTCCATTTTCTGTTTTATGCTATTTGAGTCTTCAGAGCATTCTTCGGCGTTATCTTTACTAGTAAGCATAACTTTGCTCCACTCTTTTAATGTGGTTTGTAATTCTTGTACAGATCCTTGTATCTGCACTGCAGCACCTTGAGTTCTACTCGCTAAAGTTCTAACCTCATCGGCAACGACTGCAAAGCCACGCCCTTGTTCTCCGGCTCTTGCCGCTTCAATGGCAGCATTTAACGCTAACAAATTGGTTTGATCTGCAATGCCTTGAATTTCCGACATAATAGTAGAAATTTTTTCTACATCGGCGACTAATTCCATAGCACTCGTTGCCGCATTTTCAACGTCTTTTGTTAAGTGTTTGATTTTATTTTGATTGGTGTCAATAACTTCGATGTTTTCTAAACACTCTTGTTGAATAGTTACAACTTTATCGTGAGTTAACGTTGTGTTTGTGCTGACTTCATCGATTGTCGCGCTCATTTCAGTAATAGCAGTTGCTAATTGTGCTAAATGTAAGTTTTCTTCTTGAATCCCGTCGAGCATCTCATTTGATGCTTTTTCTAATCCGTTAGCTACATTGACTAACGGTCTTCCAGAGTCATGGCTTCGGCCTAATATTGTTTTTATTTTAGCTTTATATAATTCGCTCGGGTAGTCTATCAGTCCTGTTAATCCTTTCCCTGAATATATGAGGCGCGACGGGCTATCAAAAGAAGCTTTTGTTTTAGTAATGGTATTAGGAATAGAGATCAGCTCTTCTGAAAAAATGGTAATAATGAGACCTAAACAAACCATTAAAATTACAATTGACGTAAATGAGCCAACAAGTAACCAATTCGCTAGTAAAGCTAAGCCTACTACCGCGACTATACTTAAGCGTTTTATCGGGGTATTTGCATTTAAATCTAAGGTTGATTGATTGTTATTTAAAGTGTTATATAGTTTTTCCGCTTTTATCTTTTGTTCATCCGTCGGGCATGCTCTTACTGATTGATAACCTGTTATTTTATCGTTTTCATACAATGGAGTAACATAAGCATCTACCCAATAAAAATCACCATTTTTACAACGGTTTTTCACCATACCGCGCCAAGAATCTCCTCGCTTTAATTTTTGCCATAAATCAGCAAATGCCGCCTTAGGCATATCAGGATGGCGAACTATATTGTGATGTTGTCCAACTAACTCCTCGAGTGTATAACCTGCCACCTTACAAAATTGAGGGTTTGCATAAGTTATTCGCCCGTCTAAATCAGTAATCGAAACTAATTGCTCAAAACTTTTAAATGTTTTTTCATTTGTTGATGTCTTGTTCATTTATATATCCATATGGCTAAAATAGTGTTGGAAACTGAGAATATTATCAATGATAGCGGTATAAACGTTATCAATTTAATATTTAACTTTTATCAATAACATAAATATCAAATACTTAGTGTAGTATTATTTAGCGTTAAGTCAATTTAGCTTAGAGGAGGGAGTGTTTGATTTTTTAATAGCGTTCAATTATTCGTTTTAATTGCCTCAAAGTCAGCTAATATTCACTGAAGCTCTACTTAGTGCCATTTAAGGTGAAAGTTAATCGCTTACCTTAAATGATGAAACTTTACTTTTAACAAAATAAACCAATTCAGAGAATGTATATGACTTATACACTAGTCCATAATAAAACATTAGCTCACTATGAATATCATATTGAAGGGGCTATTGCCTACATCACCTATGATGAAAAACATGGCAAGCTGCACTTAACTCATACCGTTGTGCCTGACGAGCTTTCAGGAAAAGGATTGGCAAAAATGTTATTAGAGGATGTATTAAAACAAATCAAAAAAGACAATAAAAAAGCCGTTGCTCAGTGCTCATATATTGTTAAATACTTAGAAAAGCACCCAGAAGCTAGTCATTATTTTGTTTAAAATATTGTTAATATTCTTAAACATACTGCTATATTAATTGTTGTATCAAGTGTTGGTGAAAACCTTTTATTAAATAAGCTTATTAAATCGCGGTGTTGAATGATTGATGTTAATTGGATAAAAAATAATTTTTCTTGGGCGTTATTTGTTCAATTTATATTGTTAATCGTTGGCAGTATATTCATTACAGTTAGTCATAATAATCATCAAAGAAACATAGATGATCAAATTATTTCAGCTTTAGATAAACAATTAGCTTTTTTATCAACAGGTATAGCTGAGAAGCTAGAGCTTTCTTTATTTAACTTAAACGCTATGCGTGGTGTTATACATGGTGTGGGGATAAAGCAATTAAATTATCAAGCTATCGCTAATTATTCAAAAAGTATACATCATCAATCTAAGCTTACTGGTGTGAATGGTACGGGCTTTATAAAAATGGTAGCTCCTCAAGAGTTAGCAACCTTTACTAGTCTTGCACAACAAGACAGAGAAGATAAAACTTTTAATGTGAAGCAGTTATTTGAAAATCAAGAAGATCACTTTATCATTCAATATATTTTTCCGGAACATAATAATTATCAAGCGATTGGGCTTGATATTGGTTCAGAAAGCATCAGAAAACAAGCCGCTCTTTTTTCCGCTCTTCATAATCAAGCACAATTAACGGCGCCCATTACCTTAGTTCAAGAGAATAAAAAAAGCCAACAAGGCTTCCTACTTTTGTTACCTGTGTATAACACTATTAATTCACCTGTTACTGAAAATCAACGTATGGAGAAACTGGTAGGTTGGGTTTACTCGCCATTACTGATTAACGATGTGCTGATGTCGCTTTCTCAATTAAATAGAAATTTTTTGAGTATTTCAGACGTTAATAATAATGAGTCGCTTAAATTTTTTAACAGTGGTGATACTCAAGATATAACGCGTTATTCTGTTGCTGACACTTATCAAATAATGGGGCGTAATTGGCACCTAAATTTAACTGCCACTACGCATTTTATTAAAGAGTTAAACCTAAATGGAAGGTATAGCGCTTTACTTAATAACTTATTAATTACTACTTTAATTATGTTGATAGTCGCACTTGTGCAGCTTGTTTTCCATCGGAAAAAGCAACAGGCTGAAATAGAAATAGCCTTATCAAAGTACCATGAGAAAGCCCTTGAAGAAGCAAATACAAAATTAACAGTCGATGTTAATGCGCGAACTCAGCAACTTGCTGAAATAAGTATATTGCACAAAAGTATGTTAAACAGTGCAAGTTATGCAATTATAGCAACGGATATGAATGGCCTTATCACTGAATTTAACCCTGCGGCAGAAAAAATGTTGGGTTATCGAGCAGATGAAGTTATAGGAAGTAAAACCCCCGCAATATTTCATTTAGAATCTGAAGTAGTTGAAAGAGCAAAACAGTTGAGCATTGAACTCAATCAGCCTATTGAGCCGGGGTTTGGTGTTTTTGTCGTTAAAGCAACGCCAAGTCAACCTGATATCGAAAAGTGGACTTACCTTAATGCTAATGGTAAGCATATTCCTGTGTTACTGAGTGTGACACCGCTGCTTAATAGTGATGATAAAACAGTAGGTTACTTGGGGATTTCTTATGATTTAACCGAACAGTTAGTTTATGAAAGAAAACTTGCCGATGCTAAAGAGGTTGCTGAAAAAGCCTCTCATGCAAAATCTGAATTTTTGGCAAATATGAGTCATGAAATTCGTACGCCGATGAATGGTATTTTTGGCATGCTGCAATTGTTACAAGCATTACCCTTAAATACTAAAGCCAATGAATATTTAAAAAACGCACTTTATTCTACTAGAGCACTTTCAACAGTTATTAATGATATTCTCGATTTCTCTAAAATAGAAGCGGGAAAACTATCAATAGAAAAAAGAACGTTTAACTTGGACGATTTATTAAGCTCTGTAGAGGCAGCTCTTGTAGGTTCTGCCAGCAATAAAAATATCACCTTTAAGGTTGATTCAAAGGTTACACATGCTTATTGGTTAGGTGATGACGCACGTCTAAGGCAGTGTCTGCTGAATTTAGTTTCTAATGCGATTAAGTTTACGGACCAAGGTGGTGTTACGCTAGAGGTCTCGATGAACAATGCTAATGAAGTGCGTTTTATTGTTTCAGATACTGGGATTGGTATATCGGAAGAAGCATTAGGGCGGTTGTTCCAACGATTTGAACAAGCTGATACCTCAACCACTAGGGAGTATGGTGGTACTGGGTTGGGCTTATCTATTACTCATTCTTTAATTGAATTAATGGGGGGGCGAATCGAAGTCAGTAGTACAGTAAAACAAGGCAGTAAATTTTATATTTTTTTACCGTTAATTAAATCTGAAGCGACAGCTGAAACTAATCAAGACCAAGATATTGAATACCCCAATCTAAGTGGCAAAATTATTTTATTAGCAGAAGACAATAAAATAAACCAACTTGTTGCAAAGAATATGCTGTCGCCGAGTAAAGCGAAAATAATAATAGCCAATAACGGAATTGAGGCCGTTGAGCAATATAAAAAACAGCTACCTGATATCATATTTATGGACATACAAATGCCCAAAATGGATGGAATGGAAGCTTGCTTAAAGATTAAAGCAATCGCTCCAGAACAAAAAATTGTTGCTTTAACGGCTAATGCATTAACGGAACAAAAACAGTTGTATGATGAAGCTTTTGATGGTTACTTACCCAAACCTATTGTTCAGGTTGAGTTAATTAAGTTGTTGAAATCAATGTTTTAACTGTAATGTTAACCTTTTTGTAATTCTTCTAATAAATCGTTAATTTCGGCTTTTAGATCTTTATCGACAATTTTATTACTACTAATTTTTGCTTTTTGTAAATGTTCAATAGCGCCGGCATCGTCACCCAACTCTGCTTTTAACGAAGCAATGGAAAAACCAATAGATGAACAAAAATCCGTCGAATTTATCGCTTCAGCTTTTACTAGTGCTTTCTCGTAAAGCTCAATGGCTAAGTTATAATCGTCAGTAAAATCTGCGAGAGTTTCCCACTGAACAGGGTGATCTTTATCACTGTCTTTATTATCGTCACAAATTTGTTTTAGTTCGCTGTAGCAATTATCGAAGCGCTTTTGATCTTTACGATGTACCGACTGCATTAAATCTTTAGCTAAGGTATGTACGCGTTTATATATTTTGGTATTCATGATGGTTAGCGGTCTAATTAATTTAAGGAATTGATTGTTAGTATAATGTTTTTCAACTAACTAAACAGGCTTAGCTGTTAATATCACCCTGAGAAATAATATCTTTTTTGACTAATGTATTAAGAATATTTGCACATTGGGTCTTTAACATGTCTCTTAGCAGTCTAACCGCAGGAGTAATCGATTGCCTACTAGGGCAAACTAACCAAAGTTCAGTTTTTCTCGGCTGGTAATTGGGCATAATACTCACTACATTGCCCGCTAATAAGTCGGTTGACATATCAAGGCAAGATTTTACTGCTATACCCTTACCAGAAACACACCAACGTCTGACTAAATCACCATCGTTTGAAATCCGGTTGCTGTTCATTTTAATTTTAAATTTTTGATCTTTGCACTCGAACTGCCAAATATTATTAACAACGTCATGAAGTTGGTAGAAAAGTCCATTGTGTGAGGTTAGATCATCTGGGTGTTCAGGCACATCGTTTGCTTCAAGATAATCAGGGCTGGCACAAAGTACGCCCGGTACATTACAAATTTTAAAACCATAAAGGTTAGTATCTGTTGGTGAGCCATAACGAATAGCAACATCAACAGAGTCTCGATAAAAGTCGATATTGCTATCACTGGCATGTATTTTAACACTCACTTTAGGGTGTGTTTGCATAAATTCATCAAGCCAAGGAAAGACAATATTACGGCCTAAATCTGATGATAAAGCGATACGTAATTCTCCCTCTATGGTATCTAATTCATCATGAATATTTTGTTTTGCTTGGGCGAGTGTGGCTAGCGCTTGCTGACATTGAGGAATATAGCGCTCTCCAGCTGTAGAAAGTCTTAATTGACGTGTGGTACGAATAAATAAATCAACTCCCAGTGCTGCTTCTACGCGTTTTATTGCTGCACTTGCTGTAGCTGTTTGCATATCAAGGCTAGTGGCTGCACCGGTAATACTTTTAAATTCAGCAACTTTTAGCACAACCTGAAGATCTTCTAATAACATATTGTCAAAAATAATTTGATAATCATTCAATTATTATGCTGTTTATCTTTAGTAAATCAAGTTTTATTATTATCCCCGTTAACACGCTATTAATTTAAAATTATTTACCTTTAATGCTAAAGGCATAAACGGAGAACATCATGAAAGCCATTGGATACAAAAAATCTTTACCCATTAACGATTCTCAGTCATTGGTTGATATCGACCTTCCTCTACCTAAAGCAAGAGGTCGAGATCTTCTAGTTAAAATCGAGGCAATTGCTGTAAACCCTGTCGATTATAAAATTCGTCAAAATGTTGCATCACCTTCAGGTGATTATAAAGTGATTGGTTGGGATGCTGTTGGTGAAGTCGTAGCCATGGGAGCAGATGCCAAGGATTTTAAGCTAGGTGATAAAGTCTATTATGCTGGCGATTTAAATCGCCAAGGAAGCAACGCAGAATATCAATTGGTGGATGAGCGTATCGTCGGACATAAACCCAAAAGTTTATCAGGCTTTGAAGCTGCGGCTTTGCCATTAACAACAATTACTGCTTATGAATTATTATTTGAACACTTGGCTGTTAGCAAGAAAAACCCGTCCAGCAGTGAAAAGTCAAGTGAGGTCATTTTAGTTGTTGGTGCTGCAGGTGGTGTTGGTTCCATATTAATTCAATTGATTAAAGCAATTACAGGCGCGACAGTTATCGGCACAGCCTCTAGAGAAAGTTCAAAAAGCTGGGTGAAAAAACTGGGTGCTGACTTTGTTGTTGATCATAGTCAGCCGCTTAAAAGTCAAATTGAAGTGTTAGGTATCGACCAAGTGACTCACGTTGCGAGTTTAAATGGTACTGAAAATTATTATGACGAATATGTGGAATTGTTAGCACCATTTGGAAAAATTGCGATGATAGATGATCCGAAAACAAGCTTAGACATTATGAAATTAAAGCTTAAAAGTTTGTCTTTACACATAGAGTTTATGTTTGCACGCTCAATGTTTAATGCAAAAGACATCAATAAACAAAGTCGATTACTTAATGAAGTGTCAGAGTTAATTGATCAAGGTTATATACAAACGACAGTTGGTCAGTCGTTAGGTAAAATTAATGCTGAAAACTTAAAGCTAGCGCATAGATCATTAGAAACCGGTCAATCAATCGGTAAAGTAGTGCTAGAAGGATTCTAGTTGGTCTTTATAACTGACAGAGACTTACTTATAATAAGGTAACAATTTTTGCTTTGTTACCTTATTACTGCCTTATCTTCTTGCCATTGCAAACCTGAGTGAGGAACCTATTAAGCTATTATTCATTAATCTACAGACTTACTATGCGTTTATTAAAATCAACTTCCCATCCTGAAATCGATCATACATCGTCAACTGTTTTCACCCGTAAAGCGACAAGAGCTATTGTACTTAATGGCGAGAATATTTTGCTGTTATATACCAAACGTTATCATGACTATAGCCTACCAGGTGGTGGCATTGATGAAGGAGAAACCAAGGTAGAAGGACTTATTAGGGAGCTTAAAGAGGAAACGGGCGCAAAAAATGTCAAAAATATTCAAGCGTTTGGTTTGTACGAAGAATATAGGCCTTGGCATAAAGAAGATTTTGATATCGTTCATATGCAATCTTATTGTTATATTTGCACGATTGACAAAAAATTACTCGAACCAGAGTTAGAACCTCATGAAATTAACAATGGCATGCATCCTATTTGGATGAATATTCATCAGGCAATCGAGCATAACGAGACAACCATTGCCTCGAGTAATAAGAAGGGCTTATCGATTGAACGAGAAACATTTTTATTAAAACGCATCGTTGATGAACTTTTATAAAACGATTAATTTTTTAGTCTCAATGTTTAACACTTATTTTTTTGCTTGATGAAAATTTAAACGAAAAGTTAAGTTTAGTTGGGGTCAAACCGTTTATTGCTGTATAATACGCGACCTTATTATTTTGAGTATTTTTTGTTGTTTGCATTGCTTTTAAAAGTTTGTGGTAAATCATCAAGGAAACACTTAATCGCGGTTGGCAAAATTTAGGAATTACCTTTGATCACTACATCTAATATTACAATGCAATTTGGCGCAGAGCCTTTGTTTGAAAACATTTCGGCGAAATTTGGCAACGGTAACCGTTACGGTTTGATCGGCGCAAATGGTTGTGGCAAATCTACATTTATGAAGATATTAAGTGGTGAGCTTGCGCCAAGTTCAGGCAACGTCTCGGTAAGCACAGGCAACAAAGTCAGTACCTTAGGGCAAGATCAGTTCGCATTTGAAGAACACAGTGTTATTGACACCGTTATTATGGGTGATATGGCATTATGGAAAGTTAAGCAAGAACGAGACGCTATATACGCACAACCTGAAATGAGTGAAGCTGATGGCATGCGTGCGGGCGAGCTTGAAAGTGAGTTTGCAGAAATGGACGGTTACACGGCGGAAAGTCGTGCTGGTGAGATATTATTAGAAGCAGGTATTGAAGAGTCTTTTCATTTTGGTTCAATGCAGCAAGTTGCACCAGGTTGGAAGTTACGTGTGTTACTTGCCCAAGCACTTTTTGCAAACCCTGATATTCTTTTGCTGGATGAGCCTACCAACAACCTAGATATTCATACCATTAGTTGGTTAGAAGGTGAGTTAAACAAACGTAAGTGCACTATGATTATCATTTCGCATGATAGACATTTTCTTAATTCTGTTTGTACCCACATGGCTGATATCGATTATGGTGAATTACGTATTTACCCAGGAAATTACGAGTTTTTCTTAGCGCAATCTGCGTTATTACGCGAACAATTATTATCGGGTAATGAGAAAAAAGAAGCTGAAATTGCAGAATTACAAGACTTTGTTAATCGTTTTGGCGCTAATGCATCAAAAGCGAAACAAGCCAGTTCTCGTGCGAAAAAAATGGATAAAATTAAACTCGATGATGTGAAGTCATCAAGCCGCATTACCCCAAAAATTGCTTTTGCTCCGGGTAAAAAAATGCATCGCCAAGCATTAGAGCTTGAAAACCTTGGTCATGGTTTTGATGGTGAAGTGTTATTTGAAAAGGGCGATTTACTACTTGAAGCAGGCGCTAAGTTAGCCATTATCGGCGAAAATGGTGTGGGAAAAACGACTTTTCTTCGTTGTTTAATGAACGAATTAACTCAAAATGAAGGTGTAGTTAAGTGGTCAGAAAATGCTTCGGTAGGTTACTGTCCGCAAGACAGTGGCTCATTTTTTGATAATGACTTAACACTGATGGATTGGATGTCACAATGGCGACGTCCTTGTCACAACGATTTAAGTGTACGTGGCATGTTAGGTCGTATGTTGTTTACTGACGACGATGCCAACAAAAAAGCGCGTAATTGTTCAGGTGGTGAAAAGAACCGGTTATTGTTTGGTCGATTAATGATGGCTGATATTAATGTGCTAATAATGGATGAGCCGACCAACCATATGGATATTGAAGCTATTGATGCTTTGAATAATGCGTTAAAAGATTTTGAAGGCACTTTGATTTTTGTCAGTCATGACCGTGAATTTGTTTCAAGTTTAGCTACGCGTATTATTGATATTAAAGATAAAAAATTAATCGACTTTCAAGGCTCGTTAGATGAGTACCTTGATAGTCAGGTTAAAGAATCAAAAGTAGCGTAATAACTACCAAGGCCTTAAACACTTAAGCCTCAAATGCTTTCTTTATCTGCTTATTTGGCAGATAACGCGAAAATGTTTGAGGCTTTTTTATCATCCCAATTAACCAATAGGCTGCGCCATTTTATATAATGACTTGATCTTTTCATCAATCATACCAACCTCAAAATAAACACTTATCAGTAAATATTATTATGTTGTCTTACCTTTTGCCGATCATTATTGGCGCAGCCATTATCGGCTATTCAGTTGGCAAGCCTTATTGGCGTGAGTATCAACGGCGTAAAGTGAAAAAACAGCCATTTAAAAAACATTGGCGTAAAGTTATTCAGCAACGTATGCCTTATTTCAAACAAATGCCAACCGATTTACAGTTGCAACTAAAGCAGCATATTCAAGTATTTTTATCAGAAAAAAGCTTTGTTGGCTGCAATGGCGTGGAAATTACTGATGAAATTAGGGTAACTATTGCTGCTCAAGCTTGTTTATTACTGCTTAATCGTAAGACTGATTATTATCCTAAACTTCGTACGGTGCTTGTTTACCCCCGCGCATTTATTAAAGAGCAACACAGTATAAGTGCAGATGGAGTGCAGCAGCTAAAAAGAGTCGCTTTATCGGGAGAGTCGTGGGATTTTGGTCAGGTGGTTTTATCTTGGCAAGATACACTTGATGGCGCAAAAATTATTGATGATGGACACAATGTTGTTATTCATGAGTTTGCTCATCAGCTTGATCAAGAAAACGGCAGAGCCAATGGTGCACCTATTTTAAGAAATGCTCAAAGTTACCAAGCTTGGTCTGAAGAGTTTTCAAACCAATTTGAACAGTTAAAAGCTCAAGCATTATCGGGACAGCCTTCAATATTTGATTATTATGGGGCAACGAACCCAGCAGAATTTTTTGCTGTAACCAGTGAAGTGTTTTTTGAAAAATCAACTCTGTTTTTTCAACAACACCCTAAGCTATATCAGCAACTAAAGTTGTATTATCAGGTAGATCCAATACATTGGAAATAACTCTACTGGCAACAGCTCTTTATCGTTAAGCTTGGCGTTGAAAAAAGTCTTTTAAGTAGTCGATAATTAAACGTAGCTTTTTTGAGTCGGCATTACCTGGTGGGAAAACACCATAAAGGTTAATGTCTTTTAGAGCATAATCATCAAGTACAGAAACTAAAGTGCCTGCAATAATTTTAGGTTTAGCATCGTATACAGGAATACGACCTAAGCCGTGTCCCCCCATAACAAAAGCGGTTTTTGCTGCAGCATTATTGGTACTAATTGTTCCTTTCATTTCAATACTAAATGAACGCGTCCCTTTTGTTAATTCTAAAGTGTTCGACGTTAGTTTATACAAAACCCATTGATGTGCAGTTAATTGTGTTGGATGTTTGGGAATACCATGTTTTTCGAAATAATTGGGTGCACCACATAAGCATGTTGCGAGTGTTGATATTTTACTTGCTTGTAATCCTGAGTCAGGAAGCGGCGCTCCTCGGATCGCTAAATCAATACCTTCCTTCATAATATTAATCACATCATCTGTTAACATAACGTCGAGCTCAATTTTAGGGTACAAGGCTCTAAACTCATTCAGCGCTGGTACTATTTTCTGTAATCCTATATTCACAGGACATGTTATTTTGATTAAACCGACAGGCTCGTGCTTTAAATTCTCAATTTTTAAATTAGCGGTAGATGCTTGTTCTGCAATAACACGGCAGTATTGATAATATTGCGTTCCCGCTTCGGTTAACGATATCGCTCTTGTGGAGCGATTAAGCAGTTTAATGCCTAAATGTGCTTCAAGCTTTTTAATATGGTAGCTCACTACGGCACGAGATAGACCAATTTTTTTAGCTGCACCACTTAGTGTTCCTTGCTCGATAACTTGAGCAAAAACGACCATACTTTTTAATTGTTCAAATGAAATATCCATTAAGTACCACTTTAATTAACTTATCGCGTTAAATAGTATTCTATCGCGCTATTGTATCATTTTATGATACAAAGAAGTTTATGTTGTCTGCATTGTTAAGCTTTATTTGAAAATATACACTGAACTTAATTAACTACAAACAGCAAAAACAAACGTCTAACAAACAATACGGAGCTAAAATGACAGCTAAAAAACTATTAATGGTACTAACATCGCATGATAAATTAGGTAATACAGGCGAAAAAACAGGCTTTTGGGTTGAAGAATTTGCTGCACCTTATTATGTATTTAAAGATGCAGGTTTTAATGTGATCATTGCGTCACCTTTAGGCGGACAATCACCTATTGATCCTAAAAGTGAGTTAGCCGATTTCCAAACAGCTGATACAGAACGTTTTAACCAAGACGTGGAAACTCAACGCTTAGTTGCACAAACTTTAAAGCTTACCGATGTTAATGCTGAAGATTTTGACGCTATATTTTACCCAGGTGGTCACGGCCCATTATGGGATTTAACCGAAGATAGTGTATCTATTGCACTAATTGAACGTTTTCTTGCTACAAACAAGCCAGTAGCTACGGTTTGTCACTCTACGGCGGCTATATTAAATGCCAAAAATAATGAAGGCGATTATGTCGTTAAGGGTAAGGCGATATCTGGTTTTTCTAACAGTGAAGAAGATGCGGTTGAGTTAAGCCATGTGGTGCCATTTTTATTAGAAGATGAATTAGTTAAGCGTGGGGCTGATTATCAAAAAATTGAAGACTGGCATGCTTTTGCTGTACAAGATGGACTAATTATATCAGGACAAAACCCTGCTAGTTCAGCTGTTGTAGCACAAAAGTTATTGCAGCACTTATCAGCTTAGCATTGTATTTTTAACATATACTTTGCACATTTATTCAGACAGTGAACTTACCCCGTTCGCTGTCTTTTTAATCTGATTCGATAAAATCAAAGGTAGGAATTCTAAACGTTTCTCTTGTTAATAGAGTTTTAGCCACCTCAGGAGGTACTTGATAAAATTCGTTTACGTACTTCTGAGCATTTAAATATTGCCTAATTTTCGATTTAACTTGGCACGGTTTTTCGCATTTTAATGAAAAAACTAAATGATATGTGCCAGGGGATTGTGCTGAAAGTGAGCGAGCATAGTTTTTGGGATCGTCAGGTGTACAGCCAATTCGTATCACGTCTGAAAAAAAAGAATGGGTCATTACATACACATGACCAAGGGCGACTTCATTATTCGCTTGATCTAATTTATCTTCCTTTGATAATTTACTCTTATTAATCAATGGTTCCTCCTTAGTAAACTCCGGTAGCTTAAATTGTATCATGCATTTAATTCTTTTTTATTGCTGAAAACTCACTATTTCACTCTAGCCTTTATACTCTACTTTTAATTAAAAAACTTGTCTGTTAATTATTAAAGCAATCTAAGGTTATTGATAAGTAATAAATTAACAGTGTCTTATTTTATACTTAGTATTATAGTTACCAGTAATAATTTAGTTGCTTGAAGGTTATCGATTGAAAATATCTAAGTATTTATGGTTTTTATTATTCACATCAACTTTTTCACTAGCCGCTGATCAAGTTAGTTTAAAGTTAAAATGGAAACATGGGTTTCAATTTGCTGGTTATTACATGGCAAAAGAAAAAGGATATTTTAAAGAAGCAGGTTTTGACGTTGAAATACTAGAGAGGGAGGCAAAGAGTTCTGCCGCTGAAGATGTGCTTAATGGTAAAGTCACATTTGGCATAGCAGACTCTAGTATTGTGCTACAAAGGTTAGAAGGAAAACCGATTGTTATTGTTTCAACGATTTTTCAGACCAGTCCGCTTGTGTTTATGACCTTAAAAAGCAGTAAAATTAAAAGTCCGTACGACTTCAAAGGCAAGCGCATCATGTTTCAAAAAAGTATCGATGACGCTTCTTTGCAAGCTATTTTACAGTTATTTAATATTGGAAAAGATGATTACACTTTTGTTACTCATAACTTTGATAATTGGTCGTTAACTAACGGCACCACAGATGTGATGTCGGCGTATTCATCTAATCAACCGTTTTTATACGAGCAGAAAAACATCGCGATTAATATTATTGACCCGAGTAGTTATGGCATCGACTTTTATGGTGACTTACTTTTTACTTCAGAAGCGTATGTAAAAAATAATTTAGGTAAAGTCAAAAAGTTTAATCAAGCGATTTATCAAGGTTGGCAATACGCACTTAGTCATCAACAAGAAACAAGTGAACTCATTATAGAAAAATATAATTCAAACTTAAATCTTGTGACAGTGCTTGCCGAGGCAAAATCAATCGCTTCAATTGTTAAGTTTGATATGGTGCCATTAGGTACTATTTATCCTGCCAGGTTTTCGCGGATAGCAGACACTTATAAAGAACTTGGTATGGCAGAAAAACAAGCTAGCTTAACGGGCTTGTTATTGAGTGAATATGAAACAGTAAAGTTGCCAATAAACAAGACGCTGTTAGTTGCTATTGTTATATTATTATTAATTTTTGCTAGCTTTATTATTTTACAATTTTCGTTTAATCGGCGATTAAAGAATTTAGTTAGCGAAAAAACAGAAGCACTAGAAGAAAGTTACGCTCAACAAACTAAGCATGTAAATCTGCTTGAAAATACCAACCAACAATTGCTAAAAGCGAATGAAACAGCTGAAATAGCGAACCAAGCGAAATCACTTTTTGTTGCTAATATGAGTCATGAAATACGTACACCAATGAATGGCGTTTTAGGCGGATTACAAATATTATCTCGATATGATTTATCACAAGAAGCCAGAGAGATTGTTGATACATCTATCTACTCTTCCAAGTTATTAACAACCATCATTAATGATATTTTAGATTTTTCTAAAATTGAAGCGGGTAAGCTAGTTTTAGAGCATCGTTTTTTTAGTTGCCGAGAAATCACTGCAATAGTCGCACAAGAACTGTCTTTAATTGCTAAGCAAAACAATAACCACTTATTGGTAAATTATGATGAGGGCTTTATTGATGGCTGGTTAGGTGACGAAATAAGAGTAAGACAGATCATGACGAACTTACTCTCTAATGGTTTAAAATTTACTGAAAATGGCACGGTTGAACTTTATATTTCCCATCAAAAAAATCAATTAAACCTTAAAGTCGTTGATACAGGCATTGGAATGGATGCCGAACAACTTAAACAACTTTACTCTCGATTTGAACAAGCGGATAAATCGACGACTCGAAATTTTGGCGGCACAGGCTTGGGAATGGCGATTAC
The DNA here is from genome assembly GCF_057543495.1 of Colwellia sp. SU-HH01217. NCBI lineage: Bacteria > Pseudomonadati > Pseudomonadota > Gammaproteobacteria > Alteromonadales > Colwelliaceae > Colwellia > Colwellia sp. SU-HH01217. The sequence continues at coordinate 106,995 of NZ_BAAJLX010000006.1, forward strand.
TCAAAGTTTAGTGCTATTAATGAAAGGCACAATTACAGCAACAAGTTATGTTAATCAGGGCACGACTATTGATGTCTCATTAGCCTTGGAACAAGGTCAGGGGAGTGTTAAACAAAATGCGGAAGCAGCCCCCCCTGTACTCGATAATTTAACGATACTGTTAGCTGAGGATAATCGAGTCAATCAAACAATATTTAGAGCAACAATAAAACCTACACACGCTAAAGTTGATATTGCTCAAGATGGTTTAGCAGCCATCGATTATATGAGCAAACATACACCCGATATTATTTTTATGGATATACAAATGCCAAGACTAGATGGTGTTGGTGCTTGTGTTGCCATTAAAAAAACGCATCCTAATATTCCTATAATCGCTTTAACGGCAAACGTAATGACAGAAGATGTTGCACACTATGAGCAAGTTGGTTTTGATGGTTATATCGCTAAACCCATTGAGCTTAATAAGCTTTATGCTGTATTGAAAAAATTTAAAGGTAGTGAGTAATTAAGCCGTTAATTTATTTGAGAAGTAGACGATTTTGTTCAGGTATACCGTTATACTCTTACTTTTAATTCGACCTAGTGATCGGTTAGCAAAGTCAATGCTGAGCTAGAACGTATATTGTCGCTTTGTCATTACTTTTCTAATAAGGTCTACTATGGGTTTTTCAACGCTTGGCTTATCCGAGCCACTCTTAAAAGCGGTAACAGAGTTAGGTTATACATCGCCTACAGCTATTCAAAAAAAAGCAATTCCAGTGATTTTATCAGGTAAAGATATTATCGCGTCAGCTCAAACTGGAACAGGTAAAACGGCGAGCTTTGTTCTGCCCATTCTGCATTTACTAAATAATAAAGGAAAGCTTAGAGGTAAGCGTATCCGTGCTTTGGTTGTTACACCCACGCGTGAATTAGCCCTTCAAGTTGAACAGAGCATTAGCCAGTATGGGAAATATGTCGAGCTCACTTCTATGGCGATGTATGGTGGTGTTGACTCAGCCCCTCAAATACAGCGATTAATTTGGGGAGTTGATATATTAGTCGCTACCCCCGGTCGGTTATTAGATATGGCGCACCAAAGAGCATTGCACTTTGATGAATTAGAAATGTTAGTGTTAGATGAAGCTGATCGAATGCTCGATATGGGATTTATTGAAGATATCAATAAAATATTAGCGCGCTTACCTGAGCAACGACAAAACTTATTGTTTTCTGCAACCATGTCAGATGCCGTTAAATCGCTAGCGAAAAGAGCTATCAATCAGCCGGTTGAGTTAACCGTTTCAGAAGATAACACTCAAAAGAAAAACATTAAACAGTGGCTTGTTACTATTGATAAAACCAATAAATCAGCCTTGTTAAGTCATTTAATACATTCTTTAGCGTGGCAACAAGCATTGATCTTTATTGAGACTAAGCATGGAGCTGCCAAATTGGTAAGCCAACTTGAAAAGCGAGGAATCAAGGCAGAATCACTTCACGGAGGCAGAACTCAAGCCGTTCGTGAACAAATTCTTAACGAATTTAAATCGGGTAAAATTTCATTTTTAATTGCCACAGGAATTGCCGCTAGAGGTATTGATATTGGCGCACTTGAGCGGGTTGTTAATTACGATTTACCTGCCCAAGTAGACGAATACATTCATCGAATTGGCCGAACTGGTCGTGCTGGCGCAAGCGGTGAAGCTGTGTCTTTTGTTTCTAAAGATAATTTTAGAGAGCTTTGCGCGATTGAAAGCCGCTTAGGGCATATTATTGAAAGGAAATCGTTTGACGAATTTCCCGTGAAAAAGGTTGTGCCTGTTTCAATTTTAAACTATCAAACTCAGTATCAAAAAAATAAACAGCGATAAGTAACATTAACCTTTTTGCTGATTTAAAGTTTGGGCTAAGTCTTTTGCTTGTGACCAAAATTGATTAGATATCTTACTAATTTCATTTGATTCGGCGTTAATGAGTATGGCAAAGCCTATATCTAAATCAGGAGAGTAGCCAATATCAGCTCGAAAACCTTCTACCCAACCTGAGTGATAAATAATAGGGAAGTCATCAAATTGGTACAAGCGCCACCCATACCCATAATGTGCATCTGTTAAATGTTCGCGCCAGTAGCGGCGTCTTAAATCTTTTTTAGTTTTAATTCGAGGGGTGGTTAATTCTGTTAATAAATTGGGAGATAAAATGCGAGGTTGGTGGCCCAAATTAGCAATTAGCCATTTAGCTAAATCACTAATGCTTGCGTTGACACCAGCTGCAGGCGCAACTTTATAAAAGTCAGGTTGTACCTTTACTGTTCGCCAAATATAGCGTTTGATATCTTTTCCATTTGCATCTTTTTTACCTGTATTAATTCGCTTTCTTAATACATGTGGCTGAGCGGAGTTTTTCGCGGCTAAAAAGGGTGATAATCCTACAGATGCATTAGTCATTTTTAATGGGGAAAAAATCCGATCATGCATTAACTTTGTATAGCTTTTAGGCTGGCTTGCTTCAATAGCCGGCTCTAGTAAGGCGTAAGCAATATTTTGATAGCCATAGCATTGAGCAGGTCGACAAATGGGGGAGACTCTGTCAAAGCGGCCAATAATTTTTTCCATATTCCAGTTTTCGTGTAATAAATTATCGTAAGCATTTGGCATTAAACCACTAGAATGACTTAATAAATGTTGTAGTTGAATTTTTTCAGCTGCCCCTTTTTTCGCTAATGAAAATTGAGGAACATATTGAGTTATAGGATCGGTGAGCTTTAATCTTTCTTCCTGTGCCAACATGGTTGTAAGGGTGGCTGCAAAGGTTTTTGATACGGAGGCTAAGCGAAATACTGTGTCGTGCGTTATTTTCTGGCTTTTTTTCTTATCGGTATAACCAAAGGTTTTTAGGGCAAGTACTTTATTATTTTTTACAATCACATAGGCCCCACCGGGAATACTTTTTTGTGTTAGTTGAGAAACAACATTTTTGGCGAAGGCGTCGTTAAATTGACTAATACTATTGCTGTTATTTAGGGGATTAGCAAAAGCAAATGGTGTGATTAATAAAAAAGATAATAGGTAAAGTCGAAAATACATAGAAAGTCTCAGAATAAATGCGCAGAGCATTCTAACGATTTTCTACAAAAATAAAAAGAGCAGTCAGCATGAGTTTTTAGTGAAAAGTGTTTTAAAAATCAAGGTAATTAATAAAAAGGCGCTGATAGTAAACTCTATTAGCGCCTTGGTGATAATGCAGCTTCTATTGCTGAATTAAATGTACATCTCTTTGTGGGAATGGAATCGCAATCGCATTGCTATCAAGCGCTTTTTTCATCGCTTCATTTACGCCAAAAAACACATCCCAATAATGCTCAGGTAAACAGTGTGGTCTAACAACAAAGTTAACTGAACTGTCGGCCATTTCTACTACACCAACAAAAGGAGCAGGATCTTGCATCACTTTATCATTCGCTTTTAAAACATCATGTAAAACAGCTTTGGTTTGATCAATATCAGCCGAATATGACACGCCAATGGTTAAGTCAACGCGAATTTTCCCTTCAACAGTATAGTTAATCACTGAACCGTTAGAGGTAGAGCCATTTGGAATAATAATGCGCTTCGACTGAGGCGATACCAATATTGTGTTAAATATTTGCACTTCTTTTACAACACCTAAGTGCCCTTGAGTCTCAATTAAATCACCGACTTTGTATGGTTTGAAAATCATCACTAAAACGCCACCAGCAAAGTTAGCTAAGCTGCCTTGAAGGGCTAATCCTATAGCTAAACCAGCAGCACCTAGTACAGCGATAAAAGACGTAGTCGCGATGCCGATCATTGATGCAACAGAGATAAATAAAAGTACTTTAAGTAACCAAGAGGTTAGGCTGCCCATAAATGGAATTAAGGTGGGATCAACCTTAGAACGCTCCATAGAATGCATGATTAACTTTCGAATACCGCTAATAATCCATAAACCAATAATTAAAGTTAAAATAGCGAGTGCTAGTTTTGGCGCGTATTCTATTCCTAGCTCATAAGCCTTCATTGATAAAGCTTCGAGTTGTGTTGTGTCGGTATTACTCATTGTACTTCCTTTTGTTTCAACGGTTTGATTAAGTATTATTTTATCTTCTAATTAATAAAATACAATTTTTCTGTGCGTAAAAGAAGCAATATTTATCTGTTATGAGGATTTATGCTTATTTAAACTAAACTCTTGTTCTTTGTAGTTTATGTAATTGCCAGAGAGCATGTTGCACGCCGAATGAATAAAATAGCGCAATACCTTAAATGGGAAGTCAGTTATACTTATGCATATTTTAAAATTTACGTTAAGTTATTTCTTTAGGCGCATTACATGATAAACAATGACATTCTTCGACGCGTTAGCACTATCTTCAATCTTTCAAACGAGAAAATTTTATCGATTTTCGACTTGGGCGAGTATGAAGTGACAGAGTTACAATTAGCTAATTATTATCAAGCTAAAGACAATGCTGCTTATATTCAATTGCCGGATGTTGGATTAGCTAGTTTTTTAAACGGTTTAATTATAGAGCAAAGAGGGAAGAAGGATGGGCCGCAACGTCCTGCAGAGCAACAAATTACTAATAATGCTATCTTTAACAAAGTTAAAATTGCCAAAGCTTTAAAGGCCGATGATGTGATTGAAATTCTTGAGTTGTCAGGAGTTACTTTAGGTAAATATGAGCTAAGTGCATTTTTCAGAAATGTTAACCATAAACATTATAAGCTTTGCTCTGACGAAGTGCTGTCAGCATTCTTAAAGGGGTTGAAAATACAAGCTCAACAATAGAGTTATCTCGTTATGATCTCGCTCTAATTTCATCATTAACTTAGAGCGATTATTCTCTGTTAATCCCCCCAGTAGCTTTACTTAAGCTTCTTAAAAAGGAGCTGGGTATTGTTTTAACAGCGATTGAATATCACTGAGTAGACGTTCAGTTAAAGGAGCGTCAAAGGCGCTAATATTCTCTTTTAATTGTGCCATTGTGGTTGCGCCTATAATGGTTGAAGTTACGCCATTGACTTGATCAACCCACCCGAGAGCTAGCTTTGTTGGAGTAATATTATGTTGGTGGGCTAATTCTACAAAAGCTTGTGCTGCCATATTGCTATATTTAGTATCTCTGAATAAACCGTTTCGTTGGATAAATGTCCATCGGCTGCCTTCTGGTCTTGCCCCGTTATAGTACTTTCCTGTTAACAGGCCTGTCGCTAATGGCGACCAAGGAAGGTAAGCTATATTTTCATTAACACAAGTTTCAATAACATAAGGCCAATCTTTGGTGTGCAACAGACTAAATTCATTTTGCAAAGATACCATTTTAGGTAAACTATGTTGCTCGCTTAAACGTAAATATTGATTAATTCCCCATGGCGTGTCATCAGATAAACCACAATACCTAATTTTCCCCGCTTGAATGCAAGCAGCTAAGCCTTGCAAAATATCTAACATATTATCAATTTTTTGCTCGGACTCTTGAGGCAAAAAATTAATCGCGTTAGGTTGATGATTACCAAAATGTGGTGTTGAATAATTAGGCCAATGTAATTGGTATAAATCAATATAATCCGTTTGCAATCGTTTAAGTGAGTCTTCTACCGCCTGGATCACTGTTTTTCCACTAATTGGGCTAGCCTCTCGAATATAAGAAAAGCCCGGGCCGGCAATTTTTGATGCTAATACGATGTCTTTTCTTTTATGTGGATTAGCCGCTAACCAATTACCGATAATTTCTTCCGTTTTCCCATAAGTTTCTTCTGAGGGAGGCACGGCATACATTTCTGCAGTATCGACAAAATTAATGTCTTGTGAGATCGCATAATCAAGTTGTTGGTTAGCATCTTGTTGATTATTTTGTAAGCCCCAAGTCATACTGCCTAAACATACTCGAGAAACATTTAGTGTACTGCTGCCTAATGGGAGATATTTCATTTGATTTCTACATCCTATTTAAAGTTAACTTGTGCGCTGTTATCACTAACCTACTATTTTAATACGCTTAGCCAATAAAGGTTACCTAGCTTAGTTGAAAGAAGCAACGAAGTATTATTTTCAATAAAAAAGGAGCCGAAGCTCCTTTAGGGTTTACGTACGTTTTACTTTATTTTTTACCAAATTTTTACGCGTTTTTCAGGTGCAATATACATAGCATCGCCTTCTTTTACGTCAAACGCTTGATAGAACTCATTCATGTTTGATAATGAACCTAATGCACGGAATTCACCTGGCGAATGAGGGTCAGTTGCTACACGGTTACGCATAGATTTTTCGACAATTTTAGAACGCCAAATTTGTGCATAGCCCATAAAGAAGCGTTGATCGCCTGTTAAGCCGTCAATCACTGGCGCCTCTTTACCATTTAATGAGGCTTTATAGGCTTTGTAAGCAATAGTTACTCCAGATAAATCACCAATGTTTTCACCTAAAGTTAATTTGCCATTCACGTTTAAATCATTAAATACTTGGTAATGATCGTATTGAGCGACTAGTGCGTCAGTACGCGCTTTAAACTGAGTTAAATCTTTTTCAGTCCACCAGTTGCGTAAGTTACCGTCACCGTCATATTTACTACCTTGATCATCAAAACCATGGCCCATTTCATGACCAATTACCGCACCAATACCACCGTAGTTTACCGCGTCGTCTGCTGCTAAGTTAAAGAAAGGAGGTTGTAAAATCGCCGCAGGAAATACAATTTCATTTTTTGTAGGATTGTAATATGCATTTACTGTTTGAGGTGTCATCCCCCATTCTTGCTTATCAATTGGACCACCGAGTTTTTTCACTTCTTTTTGATGCGATACTTGGCTTGAACGAATAATGTTACCGACTAAGTCATCAGATTTGATGGTAAGTGCAGAATAGTCTTCCCATTTGTTCGGGTAACCAATTTTAGGATCAAAGCTTGCAAGCTTAACATGCGCTGCTTTTTTAGTGTCGTCAGACATCCACTCTAAACTATCAATACTTGAGCCATAAGCATCACGTAAATTTTCAACTAAATGTGTCATACGAGATTTAGCTTCAGGTTTAAAATGGCGAGCAACATAAACTTTACCAATAACTTCACCTAAGTTACGGTTAACTGTGCTTACACCACGTTTCCATTGTGGGCGTTGTTCTTGACGACCATTTAACTGCTTTGAAAAGAAGTTAAAGTTTTCATTATCAAGGTCAACCGTTAAGTAACTGGCAAAGTTACTTAACGAATGGAAAGTTAAATAGGTTTGCCAATCGGCTAATGAAGTAGTGGCAAATATTTGGTCGAATGCTTTGATGAAACTAGGCTGGTTGATAATAATATCTTTTTGTTTAGCTACACCTTGAGCAGCCAAATAAGCTGACCAATCAAATGATTCACCAAGCTCATTAAGTTTAGCGACATCAAATTTATTGTAACGTTTTTCACTATCGCGAGTTTCTACACGAGTTAAGTGATGCTTAGCTATTTTTGTTTCTATCTCCATAACCGTTTTAGCAGCAGCAGCGCCATTGGCTAATCCTGCTAAATCAAACATTTTTTCAATGTGCGCAAGGTAGCCGCTACGTAAGTCGACAAAACGCTCTTTTTCATTGATGTAGTAATCTTGATCGGGTAAACCAAGGCCGCTTTGCCAAATGTGTGTAGCGTAGCGAGAAGAGTCTTTAGCATCGACACTAATATAAAATGCTAACGGGCTACCAACACCCATGGCTTGATATTGACCAAAGAATTGGGCTAAATCTTTTTTATCTTGTAATTGCTTAATTGCATCGAAAATAGGTTGTACAGGTGCCGTACCTAGATTATCTCGTTGTTCTGTGTCCATGTAAGAGCGATATAATCCAGCCACTTTTTGCTCGTCTGACCCCATTTTTAAATCATTGCGTTGTGCAAGTTCGGTAATGATTGCTTTTACATCGTCGTCTGCTTTGTCGCGTAAATCATAAAATGAACCAATGGCTGTTTTGTCACCAGGGATTGTATGGCTTTTCAGCCAACCACCATTCATGTAAAGATAAAAGTTATCTTGTGGGCGAACAGTTAAGTCCATATTGACTTTTTCAATGCCTGAGGCAAGGGCAGTTTTTTGCATGGCTGAAGCTGATGATTGATTGGCTGATGTTTCGTTATTCGTGTTGTTACAACCGGCAACAATCAATAAAGATGAACACACTGCGCTTGTTATTAATGCTTTCATTGTGAGTGAAATGTCCTATTTGATATTAATTTTAGTGTCATGATAGTAGAGCGTTGATAAATTAAATACTAGTCACTGACATATATGTTTACATGTTTCGAAAAAATTAACTGTATGGCTATTTGTACAAATTATTATTTATTGTTTTGTAGGTTGTTTTAACTACTTGATTTTATATGTTTTTTATTTGTGTTGTTTTTATTTAAAGGGTTTTTCTGTGAGGCAGTGCGACATTGGAGAATATAATCCCAGCGACTAGAGACATAAAAATTAAAAAAGTTTGCGATCCCATTGTCGGTAAAGGCAGCATTTCTTGCCCTGATACTAAGCTATTCAAGCCAATATATACTTTACTTCCAGGTACTAAAACAACTAAGCCCATTAATCGAACGATGCTCGATGGTAAGTTCATAACACGAGAAAACAAGTTGGAATATAAACCTAATGCAAAAGCGCCAACAAAAGCCCCAAGCGCAACACCTAAATATCCACCGGCCCAAATACTAACCGAAAAAGAAATATAACCAGCGATTATTCCCCAAGGGGCATCTTTTTTTCTTGCTTTAAATAAGATAGATAAACAAATAGATAATACTGTAACAGCGACCCATGAGGTCCACATAGGAGTTGTTTCAGGGGGAACAAATTGAGCGGTTCCCCATAATAAATTCCCCAATGCCATGCCTAATACTGCGCCAAAATAAAGTTTAAACAAAACCATGACACCATCCATAATTCTTGCGGTGCCTGACATCAAATGGCGTGCTGCAAGCTCTGACAAACCAACGGTAAGCGAGAGTCCAGGAATAAAAGCAATAATGCTAGATAATATTACCATGGAGATATTTATGGTGGGATCAAACTGTGAAATAGCTGACGCTAACATTGCAGTGGTTAAAGCTGCAAATGGTTCAAGCATTTCAGTTACTCGTCGAGACTTTGTTGACCACACGACCAATCCATAAACGATAAAGCCTAGCAGCGTCGACCAAAGTACGTCATTCCAACTGGTGTGCATTAACATCGAAAATGCTCCGCTTGAAGCACCGAAAGCAAAAAAAGTTAACCAAAAACCATAAGGGGCAGGTTTTTGGCTTATTTCATAAAGTCGGTCAATGGCTTCTTCTAATGTGCGCTCACCTGATGTAAGTTCATCAACAAGTTCGTCAATACGGGCTAATGAGCCTAAGTCGATTTCTCCTGGTGTTACTCTTACCAAATGATTGTATTGTTGATCGTCTTCATCATCACTTAAAATAAAAGTAAGCGAGGTTGGGGAAATAATAAAAGAGGCGCGCAATTGAAGAAAATGAGCAATACTCAATAAGTTATCTTCTAAACGATAAGCAGTGGTGCCTAATTTGTGTAAAGCTATACCTAATCGAATGATAAATTTTCGTTTGATATAAAAATCATCTGAAGGTGACATAGGGATAGATTTCCAAAATTAGCTTATGATAGGCTATGTTAATTGATTTTTGCTCAATGAGATAATGATTTTTATCTATAAGTATAAATATGTTACGGAGCGCTTTAAGGAAGAAATATGATTTTGTTATACATTTTATTAGCCGTTTTTGTAGGCGTGTTTTTAATGGTTGTTATTGGACAAAAATTTGGGAAGCCGATGACCTCAGAAGAGCAATCTAAATACGCGAAAATTACGCCAATTCTCGTTTTTATTTTAATTATTGGCGCAATTGTTAGGGAACTGCTTTAACGATGCTTGCCATATTTATTTTTTGTATTCACTAGCATTCTAGCTATAGCGAGTAAATCTGGTGAGATATCATCAGCACCGTCTTTAATTAATTTACTCACATCGCCAGATGAAAATAATGATCCTCGTTCAGATTTTACACCGAGCGATCTAACAAAATCTTTAGTTTTTCCTGTGCTGCAAGTGTCTATATATTTGAAAATTACTTGTTCGTTAAAGTTCTTGGGCTCTTCTTTTAAAGTAGTAATTTGTTCGTTAAGTGATTTTATTTCTGATTCTAAGTTTTCAATATACTCGGCAATATTTGAATAAGGCTTCATGTTTTATGCTCTTGTTAGGGGGAGTGTTATTGTGACTATTTTACCTGTAAGTCGGTGAATTAACTAGACGATTAAAAATAATGTAATCAATACTTTCAATTATATTAAAATCAACAGGAGTTAAAAACTCGAAGGTATTGAAATATGCGCTAATTGCATTATGATGTTCGTGAAAATGACATGGTTTTATGTTGGCGTAACTAAATTATTATTTAATAAATAACCACTTACCCAGTATTTACTCCCACTAAACTAGTATGAAAAGCGGTTTAGTTTTAACAATTTAAATTTCTATCTTTAAGATAATAAAAACATCAAGGAATGATAATGCTTAACAACTGCATTTTTTTACTTTTACTCTTTTTCACCACTCAGGTTTTTGCAAAAGACAACGCCGATGTATTTGGTCAACTTCCATTAATCAATGACATAAAAATTTCACCTGATGGCTTAAAAATAGCATCGTTGCAAAATGTGGGTGGTGACTATCGTATTGTCATTCGAACATTGTTTAAACCTGAAGTTAAGCCTATTGTTTTTGGACTTGAAACAGCCAAAATAAGGGATATAGACTGGGGGAATAATGATCGTATTATTTTCAATGCAACCATCCCATATCACTCAAAATCTGATAATGAAACTTTTACTATGTATCGATTAGGTTTTTTAAATGTACATACTAGTGAAGCCATTTGGCCATTTAATAAAGGGAGAAATAAGTATTATATTGGCGCGCCTTTCGTGGTAAATAAGCTTATTGATGAGCCAGATCACGTATTGATTTCTTATGTGGGTGATTTACTCAAAGTTAGGTTAAGCGATGGTGATAAAGATGAGGTCGATACACCGAGAAAATCTAGTGCATGGGTCACCAATAAATCAGGTGAATTATTAGCTTATACTCTTTATCACAAGCGAGATGACAAACACACTGAAATGCTAAAATCATCAGAAAGTGATGATTTTATAACACTGAAAATATTAGATGGTGAAGAAGAAAAGAATTTCGAAGGTAATATTAAGTTAGTAGGAAAAGACTTAAAGTCAATTTATTATACGGAACGTGCCAACGATGATGTATTGAATTTATTTAAAGCCAATGTTGAAGGTCAGCGATTAGTTGATAGCAAAGTGGTTGCTAATAATGGAAAATTTGACGTAAATGCTATTCTCCGCGATTATAATAACTCTCAATTATTAGGCGCTCAATTTACCAATAATTTCATAGAATATGATTATTTTGATCCGACCTTAAAGCAAGTACAGGCAGATTTAAAAGCAACCTTTCCAAAATCTGAAGTTGAAATCACTTCATACTCAGTAGATAAGAATAAATTTATCGCTAAGATTTCCAGCAAAGATTTTCCTCTTGAATATTTTTACTACGATCAAAATAAAGGGCAATTAGCAAAAATTGCAGACGGGTACCCTAAAGCGACAAGTACTGCGTTAGGTGAGGTGTCTCAATATGATTATGTTACAAGTGATGGCACAACTATCACAGGGTATCTGACTAAACCAAAAACGCACGATAAAAGTCTACCTCCTTTAATTGTTATACCACATGGTGGTCCTGAAACTAGAGATAACATGGGGTTTGATTGGATGAGACAGTTTTTTGCCTCAGAAGGCTACGCTGTTTTTCAAACTAACTTCAGAGGTTCGTCAGGGTACGGTAAGAAGTTCGCTGAAGCAGGGTACGGCGAATGGGGCAAGTTAATGCAGCAAGATGTTGACGATGGCGTTGACAGCTTAATTAAAAATGATTTAGTTGACGCTAACCGAATTTGTGTTGTTGGTGGTAGTTATGGTGGTTATGTCGCTTTATATAGTGCAACGAAAAGATATAACAAATACAAATGTAGTGTTTCATTTGCAGGGGTAAGTGATTTAAGTGACATGTTTTACCATACTAAAGAACAATTAGGTGGTATTGAATACTGGGAAAAAAGTATTGGCGAAAGAAAAAATTTAGAAGAGTTAGATAAATACTCGCCAGTTGAATTAGTGACAAAAAATACACGACCAATTTTAATGTTCCATGGGGATAAAGATACAGTTGTTCCGCTCTTTCAATCAGAGATGATGTATAAAGCCTTAAAAAAAGCAAAGATAAAAGATGTTGATTTAATCGAATTAGAGGGTGAAGATCACTGGTTTTCAGAGCAAAAATCTAGGAAGAAATTTTTAAAAGAATCCTTAAAATTTATCGAGGATAATATATAAACACAACAGAAGTAATAGTCATAAATAGACCACAATTTTCATGATTAAAAATTTGTGGTCTAGCTGTTACTTTATATTTATCCGTCAATGGCTAAATGAGCTTCTAAAATAGCAAAAACATCATTCGCGGTTAATGCATTTAATGGGCGTTGAGAGAGAACATTCATATCATCGCTTAATGTATTGCCCACACCAATACCTACGGTATCTTCCTGATTATCTATCAAGATTAAAATTACTCTAATGTTGTTATCAACATTATCAATGGTTACTGCGTCAGCAGGTATGCCTTTTTTTCGTAATACTTTATCCATTAATCCTACTGATGTATGAGCGTTTGGATATTTCTCTGCTAATAAATCGTTGGCCATCGCTGATATTTCGTAAAGACTTTTTGTTGTTGCTTTCATTGTTACTCCATTAAGCAGCCAACTAATCATAGTTGCATAAATTACTACTGAATAGTTTATTAATAAGTGAGTGTGAGATAAACCAAATAAGCATTATAAATGCTAAAAGATGCACTTTACAGGGGGGCAGTTACGTAAATCAATGTAATAAGGACTTATTTAAAAGTACTTCAAAGATTAAGAAGCTCCTACAAAATTTATTAGTTTAAAGAAAATGCAATTTTTTTGTCACAAATGTTCTTTAAGATAAATATAAGTCTGGTCTAGACCAGTCATTTGCCACTTTAAAAATACTTAAGGAATACCATGTCAAAGTTAACCGCAATAGCGACAGCGTTAATGGCGCTCTCAAGTTATCAAGTGCTCGCAGAAGCCACTATCACGGGGTCGATTAATGATAGCTCAGGCGTTTTGTCTGGCGCTAAAGTGTCAATTGTTGGCACTGATATCAATACAGCAACTAATTATCAGGGAAAATTTGAATTAAGTCACCTCCCTGCAGGGAGAAATACCCTGAAAGTAGAATACTTAGGTTATCAGTCCAAAACTTTTAATATTGATGTGCTCGATAATCAAATCAATAGAGTGGGGGCGTTTACTTTAAATGTGGCAGACGACACCATAGAAGAAGTGGTTGCAATTGGTCACATGAGAAGAGGCGCTGTTTTATCGACCAACATGCAAAAAGAGTCAAACAGTATTAAAAACTTCTTATCTTCAGATGGTATTGGAAAATTACCGGATAGAAATGCCGCTGAAGCAGTACAACGTATTCCTGGTGTTTCAATTGAACGAGATCAAGGTGAAGGGCGCTTTGTAGCTATTCGTGGACTACCTTCACAGTGGAGTTCAACCAGTATGAATGGAGACAGACTGCCGACAGCTGAAGAAGAAACCACGAGCCGTGCCGTTGCCTTTGACTTTTTCCCTACTGAAATCATTGAATTAGTTGAAGTATCAAAAGCGATTACGCCAGATATGGAAGGTGATGCTATTGGTGGTAATGTAAACTTTATCACTCGCCGAGCACCCGATGAGAGAACACTTTCAGTAAACCTTGCAGTAGGAAAAGCTGAGAAAGCAGAAGGAGGTAGTCAATCATTTAACCTTTTATATGGCGATCGAAGCGATGATGGAAAGCTAGGTTTTTTAATAAACGCCACAGCGTTAGAGCGTGATTGGGCAACTGATAATTATGAACCTAGACGTGAAATTGATGATGACGGCATAGCTGGAGTTCATCGCTTAGAACTTCGAGATTACACCGGTACACGGACAACTTATGGATTAAATGCATCAGGTGAATACCTTTTCGATAAAGGCATGGTTTACGCTAAAGGCACATATGGCACGTTAAAAGATGAAGAAACGCATTATAAAAACAGAGTACGTTTCAATAAAAACCGTGTCGAATTACAGCATATCTATGATGAATTAATCACTGAAATGTACGGACTCCAAATTGGTGGTGAGTACGACTTAAACTTAAGCACTCGCTTAGACTGGAAGTTAAGTACTTACGAAAACCAATTTGAATATGGTGATATTCCAAACGGCGAAGACAATGCTTATTACGTGGTGAAATTTAAGCAAGGTGTTACTTTTGATGATGATGTTGGCATGCGAGATGGTCAACATGTAGGAAGTGGTCTTATATATAACACGATTGATGGAGGCACAGATCCCGCGCGTGGAATTGGCATGCATTTACCTAATAACTGGGCCATGGATCCTACGCAAGCTGTTTTAGCCGATGTTGAATTGTACGGAATTGACATCAGCGAAAAAGATAAAATAGTCGCTCAACTTGATTTAACTCATTGGTACAGTGATGCATTAGAGTTGAAAGCTGGGGTTAAATATAGAGACAAAGAACGTAATGCGACTTTCTACGATAAATTTTATGGTTGGAATGAAGCGGAATACGGTGCAACACCGACTTTAGCCCAAATTGCAAATGACTTAGGTGTGGAGTTAGTGGATCAACCGGGACGTAGTGACTATTTAGATAATTTTGCTATTGATTATCAACAACATTTTTCACAAGTGATCCCCGTTAACGATTTAAAAAGATGGTGGGATGACAATAATCATAAACTAACTTTTTTGCCTGGCGATTCAGAAGTGGTTGAAAATGGTGGTGGTTTAAGCCGTAACTTTGATTTATACGAAACGCATATGTCAGCTTACGGTATGGCGACTTATAAGTTTTCAGAGCAGTGGTCAATGGTAACAGGTGTTCGAGCTACGCAAACGTCAACCGATGTTGACGGATTTGTCGCCGTTGAAGATGCCAATGGGACAACTGTTGAAGCTGTTTCAAGTAGTAATGACTATTGGTCAATTTTACCGTCTATGCATCTAACGTATAAAGCGGATGATTTAAACAATGTTCGTTTGGCAGTAACTCGTACTTTTGCAAGGCCTGATTTCGGACAATTATCGCCCGGTGCTACTTATCTAGAAATGGAAAATACGCTGAATTCAGGTAATCCAGAATTGAAACCAACCTATGCTAATAATTTTGACTTAATGTATGAGAGATATTTTGATGATGCGGGTGTTATTTCTGTTGGTTACTTTTTTAAACAGATTACGGATCCCGTTTTTTCTCAAAGTTATCAAGCCGATTATAGAGGTGAATCCGTTACCGTAAAAAGCCCGTTAAATGGCGATAACGCTTGGTTACAAGGTGTTGAATTTGCGACAAACTCGAGTTTTTCGTTTATCTCAGAATCATTAAGTGATTTTGGCTTTAACTTCAATTTAACTTGGATGGACTCTGAAATGTCTATTCCTAATCGAGAGGATAAAGTTAACATCCCTCGTCAGGCTGATTTGCTGTTTAATGGTTCAGTTTATTATGAAGGTTACGACTTTGCTGCTCGAATTGCTATCAATCATAAGGGCAGTTACATCGAAGATCACGGCAGTAATTCGAGTTTAGATACTTATTATGGTGATTACACCAGTGTTGATGTATCTGCTTCATATAATCTTACGGATCAAGCAATGATTTATATTGAGCTAAATAATTTAACCGACGAGCCTTTGCAATATTACACAGGCTCAATTCAGCGCCCTAATCAAATAGAGTATTACGGATTACGCGGGCAAGTTGGCTTTAAATATGACTTTTTCTAAGTTTATTTAACCTTAAATGCAGTGGTTCACCGATTTGATACCACTGCGAAATTACATTAAGTATAAAGTCAGGCTCTGTATGAAATTCTCACTAAATGTTTTGTTACAACGTAGCTCAACACCCATATTTGTTATTTATGCGGCCAGTGCTGCATTCATGACTTATTTTTGTATGTATGCTTTTCGCAAGCCTTTTGTTGCTGCAAGTTATGACAATATTGAAATATTCTCTGGTGTTATCGATTTTAAAGTCGCTTTAGTGCTCGCTCAAGTTTTAGGTTATTTATTGTCTAAGTTTATTGGCATTAAAGTCATTGCTGAAATGAAGAGCAATAAAAGGGCACTTGCCATTTTAATACTTGTCATGTCGAGTGAACTGGCATTAATTGGCTTTGCATTAGTCCCTGTTGATTACAAATTATTATTCATGTTTTTAAATGGTGTGCCTTTAGGCATGATTTGGGGACTTGTTTTCGGTTTTTTGGAGGGCAGGAGAACGACAGAAATATTGGGGGCTATTTTAAGTATTACTTTTATTGTGGCATCTGGTTTAGTTCGTTCAGTAGGTAAATGGTTAATAGATGCAATGGGTGTGGTGGATATATGGATGCCAGCAGTAACAGGCGCATTATTTACAATACCTTTGTTTATATCCGTATATTTGTTAACACAACTACCTCAACCCAGTGCTGAAGACATCGCAGAGCGCCAAGAAAGAGCCCCAATGAATGCGCTGCAACGTAAACGCTTCTTTGTTGCTTATGCTCCAGGAATTATTTTACTCATTTTAAGTTTCTTATTAATTACCGGGCTGAGAGATTTTCGAGATAATTTTTCCGCGGAAATTTGGACTGCTCTAGGCTATGGCGATGAACCTACTATTTTTGCATACGCTGGCATTCGTATCGCTGCGATTGTGTTATTTGCCTTAGGTGCCATGGTTGTTATTAAAAATAATGTTCGTGCATTTTTGGTGAATCATATTTTTATCTTACTCGGCTGTGGGCTACTTGGTGGAGCGACATTGGCTTTTCAAGCTGGCGTGTTAGATGGAAAATCTTGGATGGTATTGTTGGGAGCCGGATTATATACCGCCTACATACCTTATAACTGCTTTCTATTTGATCGCATGATCGCTGCCGTTGGGGTAACAGCTAATGCGGGATTTTTAATTTACCTTGCTGATTCTGCAGGGTATTTAGGGAGTGTCAGTATTTTATTGTATCGAACATTCTCATCTGCTCAATTAAGTTGGCTCGAATTCTTTATTAACCTTTGTTATTTCGTTTCAGTAGTTGGCGCAGGCTTAGTGGCTTGTTCGATGAGCTATTTTAGTCATCTACTTTATAAGCAACATTACCCCCCTCAAAGAGTGAATGAACATTCGTTAATACAAGAAAACTAAGCAGTTTAGCTATGAGTTAATTATTCAGAATATAACAGTAAACAACTCATCGATAGTGAACACACATTAAATACATTTTAAAAACTAGGAAATATTATGAACAAACTTGAAGCGGTAATTTTTGATTGGGCTGGTACGGTTGTTGATTTTGGTTCGGTAGCACCGACACGTATTTTTGTAGAGGCATTTAAACAAGCTTTTGATTTTGATGTCACCTTAGCAGAAGTTCGCGTACCTATGGGAATGGGAAAATGGGATCATATAAAAACTCTTGGACAATTACCTGCTGTTAATCAACGTTGGACTGAACAATTTGGCAAGCCTATGACAGATGAAACTGTGGATGAAATATACCGTGCTTTTATGCCTTTACAAAAAGCTAAAGTTGCTGAGTATGCGCAACCCATTGATGGTGTTTTACCTATTATCGATTGGCTAAGAGGACAAAATATAAAAATTGGTTCATGTTCTGGTTACCCAAGGGAAGTGATGGAGGTCTTAGTACCTGCTGCAGCTAAACTAGGTTATCAACCTGACTGTTATGTAGCGAGTGATGATTTAAGAGCTGGATCGCGTCCGGGTCCTTGGATGGCATTACAAAATGTAATTGAAATGGGAATAAAGGATGTAGCTCATTGTATAAAATTTGATGATTCTGCACCGGGTATTGCTGAAGGCTTAACTGCAGGTATGTGGACAATTGGTCTTGCATTAACAGGTAATGCGGTAGGTTTAACTGACAATGAGTGGCGCGCACTAACAAAAGAAGAGCAAGAGAAATTGAAGAACACTGCTTATGCTGAACTATTCTCAAGTGGTGCACATTATGTTGTTGACTCATTAGCTGATGCCTTGCCGGTCATTCAAAATATAATGGCGAAAATTGCGCGAGGTGAACGTCCTTGAGCGTCGAGCAACCTTTTTGGTTTGAGCAAGCACTAGCGCAAGAAAATAGTCGTCCATTGAATAAACTAACAGGGAAAACGTTAGCTGATGTCTGTATCGTGGGTGGTGGCTATACAGGGTTATGGACAGCGATAAAAATCAAACAGCAGTCACCTGAAAAAGATGTTGTTATTATAGACAAAGGTTTGTGTGGGCAAGGGGCATCTGGGCGTAATGGTGGATGTATGCTTACTTTATCTACTAAATATAATACGTTAGCTAGTTTATTCGGAAAAAATGAAGCTGTGCGATTAGTGCAAGCGTCAGAAAAAGCGGTATTCGACATCGCTGATTTTTGCCGAAAATATAGTATTGACGCTGAAATTAGGCTCGATGGTGCTTTATATACAGCAACGAACACTGCTCAACAAAGTACGCTTCTAAGTCCTTTAGATGCTTTGAAGGAGGCAGGCATCAATCGCTGGCAAGTTAAAGATCAAAAGTTTGTTCAACAATGCTCTGGTTCTTCGCAACATCTACAAGGTATTTATAGTGCAGCGGCTGGTACTCTACAGCCTGCTAAGCTAGTGCGTGGTTTAGCTCGTGTTGCACAACAACTGGGAGTGAGAATATTTGAAAATACTCCGATGAACAGTATTAATTATGGCAAAACTGTAAAAGTGATCACGCCAAAAGGCGAAGTGCATGCGCCACGATTAGTGTTAGCTATGAATGCCTGGATGGCAAAAGCGTTTAAACCTTTTAGCCGAAGTATTGTTTTAGTTTCTTCGGATATGCTTATTACTAAAGCTATGCCTGAGCAATTATCTGAAATTAATTTTAATCATGGTATGGCTGTGGCAGATTCACGACTTTTCGTGCATTACTATCGTAGTACTCCTGACGGACGTTTAATGCTAGGTAAGGGCGGAAATTTATTTGCTTATGGTAATAGGATGTTGGAGGCATTTGATCGTCCAAGTAACTATCGAGCAATGTTAAAGCACTCTTTTGACCAGTTTTTCCCTTCATTAGTACCTAGTTTCGAACGTAGTTGGACAGGCGCTTCCGATCGTTCAGTTACGGGCGTACCATTTTTTGGTCGACTAGAGGGGCAAAGTAACGTTTGCTATGGTCTTGGATACTCTGGTAATGGCGTAGTGCAAAGTTATTTAGGAGGAGAAATTTTAGCCTCTTTAGTTCTAGAGCAAGATAACGAATGGTCTCGCTCTGGCATGGCACAAGGCTGTCGGGGAGTTTTTCCTATAGAGCCATTTAGAACATTAGGCGCTAAAATTATTCGTCGAAGTATTCTAAGAAAAGAAGCGATGGAAGATAATGAACAGTCTGGTTATTGGTTTGACAAGCAATTGTCAAAACTTGCCATGTCTGTAGGAAAGGCAGATAAATAATGCCAACAGTAATTAACGAGATTTGTCAATTATTTCAACGATTTGGTGGTAAATATTACGGTGAAAACTGTACACAATTAATGCATGCTATTAGCACAGGGGAAAACGCACGTTCAGATAATGCATCACAAGCAATTGTTGTCGCGAGTTTTTTGCATGATATTGGTCATTTTTTAGCAGATGAGAGTAACGTTCAAGGTTTTACCGAGTTTGGCCACCCTAATCATAGTGAAATTGCGGCAAACTGGTTAGATAAACATGGTTTTCCTGATAGCGTTACGCAGCCTATCAGGTATCATGTTTGTGCAAAACGATATTTACAACGAAGCCATAATAAACTCTCGTCTGCGAGCTTCGCGACGTTAAGTCAACAAGGAGGAAGTATGACTGAAAGTGAAGCGGCTGCTTTTGAAAGTAATGATTATTTTAACGATGCTATTCAATTGAGAAAGTATGACGACTTAGGCAAACCAACTTATATCTTGACAGATGATATTGATAGTTGGCTTAAACGCGTTGAAGCTTTCTACCTTGTAAGCGGAATGAAGCGTAAATAAGACTTATTTTAAAATTATAAAAAACTGAGGGAGCCGATGATGCTTTTATATCAACAAATAAAGCAATACATAGCAACGCTTATCAATGACAGGAAACAACATGTAAAGCTCCCTTCTGAGCGACAGTTATTGGATAAATTTCACTCGAGCCGGATTACCGTAAGAGAAGCGTTATTTCGGCTAGAAACAGAAGGATTAATATACCGGCAAAATAGAAAAGGCTGGTTTGTTAGTCCTGCTCGGTTACATTGGAATCCGGTAAAAAAAGTCAATTATTATCAATTAGCCAAAGAGCAAGGTTTTGAGCCTAAAACTCAATTGATAAGTGTTAAGCATGGAATAACAGAACCTGTCATTTCTCAGGCATTTAAAGAAACAAATCAACAGAATTATTGGCAAATATACCGATTAAGATTTTTAAATGAAAGGCCCGTTATGTTGGAGGAAATTTATTGTCAGCAAAAGTTATTTCCTATGCTTAATGAACAAGATTTAACTGGCTCTATTACAACGTTGTTTTCTCAACATTTTAATATCACTATTGAATCTGAACAAAGCAGTATTCATATCACCGCATTACCTGATGATAAAGCTGAACTGCTTAATTTAAATGCAGGAGCTCCTTGTTTAAAGATTATCCGGAAACGTTTTTGCCAGCACAAAACATTGATTGATTATAATGTAGAATATTGGATCCATGGTGCCATAGAAATCGAAGTTGAAAGTCACTAATTCGACTATTTAAGCGCTTTTTCAATACCTTATTTATGTAAAATCACTCTTTATTAATAAAGAGTGATTCATAATGTTGTATTTACAACCAATAACGGCTGTCGGCTATCGCATTTAACAATTCTTGTATGTCTTTTGGATATATTTCGCCAATATTACCTATGCGAAAACAATCAGCATCCGATACTTTGCCAGGATAAATTACAAACCCTTTGCCTTTAAGTGCTTGATAAAATTCTTTAAAGTTATAGTTTCCTACAGTTGGTGAATGAAAAGCAGTAATAATTGTCGATTGTAAGGGCCTATCTAATAGTGCCGTAAACCCTAATTCACTCATACCTTGAACAAGTAAAGATTGATTGTCAGCATAGCGTTTTGCTCTTGCTGAAATGCCTTTTTCTTGTTCCAGTTCGGTTAACGCTTGTGCAAAAGCTCGTACCACATGTGTCGGTGAGGTAAAGCGCCATTTACCTTGATGTACTTCCATAGTGTGCCATTGATCATAAAGATCTAAGCTAAGTGATTTGGCTTGCCCCTGGCATTGTTCAAGCAGGGGTTCTTTAGCAATAATGAAACCAAAGCCTGGGACTCCTTGGATACACTTATTAGCTGAGCTGATCATATAACCAATGTTTAAATCACCTATATCAAATTCTATCCCGCCAAAACTAGACATAGCATCAAGAATAAATACAATGTTTGCTTGCTGGCAAATGCTAGCAACTTCTTCTAAAGGGTTGATCATGCCTGTGGTGGTTTCGCAGTGAACCATAGCTAAGTGTGTAATAGTAGAATCTCTAGCTAGAATATCACTGATATCTTTACCACTTGGTTGCTCAGTTTCTTTATATTTAAGTACGCTGTGCTCAATATTTAACATTTGGCAAATTTGCACCATGCGTTGTCCATAGGCGCCATTATCTATTACAAGAATTTTATCTGTGCTTTTAAGTGCACTACCAAGAACTGATTCAACTGAAGCAGTACCACTGCCTTGCATTAAAACACTTGTGTATCCTGAATGCTGGGTTGCTAGTTTAGTGAGTTGAGTGCGAATATTTTGCACTATTTCAATATTATAATCATCATCCCATGTACACCAGTCTGTCATCATTGCTTGTTTGACTGTTGGTGAGGTTGTTAAAGGGCCAGGGGTAAGTAGTTTGTAATGATTCATTTTGTATACCTTAGTTTTGTTGGTCTAGACCAGATTGTAGGTTGACTATTTGAATGCCACAATAGCTAAAACAATTCTTCATAAAACTGTCATGATTTTTTTGAAACTTGTTGATTGTTTTGGTTAAGAGTTTTCTGTAATTAACAGTAAAAGAAAATTTTTGAAGATAAGGATATAATGGTAATAGTAGATATAAATAGTATTTTTATCGGACTTTTAAGGTAAAGCTTTGTTGTAATGAGCATCGACCTAAAGTGTTATAACTTCGATCCTCAACAGTAATCTCTCCCTGTTTATTTTGCATAATAATTGTCGTAGTTCGAGTGCCGTATTCTGGGGAGATAATAAAAATAGCACTAAGGAGTTTTTCCCACTGTGATGATATTCCTGTATTTGGAAGCTCTTCTTTAGAGGCTTGCTGAGTATCTTTCATCAAGTTGAATAAATTATCAGTAACGAGCTTTGGATTACTTTTTGAGTGACTAGTAATAAAAGACGTTAATTTACTTTGCCCAACTGCCATCTTTGGCCAAATATCGTCAAGTGCGCCATTAGATAAACTGTGAACACCACTCGGTAATTTTTTACATTGCTTATTCACACTATCGAAATAATGTAAATTGTCGAGTTGGCCATACACTAAGTTAAAGCCATTGTAGTGAGTTGAGTTTTCGCTAAGAAGTAGGTTAACCTCTTGATCAGTTTTCAATAAAGACTGTATTACTAACTCACCGCGGGATTTTTTCTTAGTATCAAACTCTGTAGGTTGTCTGTAATTTGTCAATGCTGAAAATCGCCCTTGTGGTGTTAAGCCCAGCCAAGTACCCCCTGCCACTAAATCTTTTCCTGCTAAAATATTTGGTGAATCCCAAAAGTGCATCGCTTTAGTCGGGCGTTGATGAAACTCATCTCGGTTCGCACAAATAATAACGGGATAGTCGGGGTGTTGATCAAGAGCAAAAAATAAAATGCACATAAGAATTAAGTTGGCTTTTTTTGACAGTTAACAGTAAAGGTTAACGCAATAGATTGTTGATAAGAGTATAACTTATGGTAACTCTTTCTTTATTGCAAAGGTAACCTCAGGTAAAATTTAGTCATACTTTTATTATCACGTTAATTTTAAGTTAGCTTTCAACTAGTTTTAACTTAACAATAAGGAATACAAATGTTTGAGCTGCCAACTGTAAATCTTAAAGGCAAAGTGTCTGCGGATGAATGGCAAACAAGAGTAGAATTAGCGGCTTGTTATCGTTTATTTGTTATGCATGGCTGGGATGATCTGATTCATACTCATATCTCCGCTCGTATCCCTAATTCAGAGCACCTTTTAATTAATGCTTTTGGCTTAAGTTTTGATGAAGTTACTGCGTCTAATTTAGTAAAAATTGATATTGACGGTAATATTGTTGACGAAGACTGCCCATTCGAAATTAATCCTGCAGGGTTTACCATTCATAGTGCAGTTCACGAAGCGCGTCATGAGGATCAGTGTGCACTGCATGTTCACACTAACGAAACGATTGCCATTGCTAGTCTTGAAGAAGGATTGTTGCCTTTAAGTCAATATTCGATGTTTGCTTTAGCTTCGTTAAGTTATCACGACTATGAAGGTTTAGCGGTGAATCATGAAGAAAAGCTGAGACTTCAAAAAGATCTAGGTAATGCTAACTTTATGTTGTTACGCAATCATGGCGCGATGACAATGGGCAGAACGATTGGTGATGCATTTATGCATATGTACGATTTAATACGCGCCTGTCAAGTACAACTGCAAGTAATGTCGACGGGGATGCAACCGATTTATGTTGACCAAAGTATTGTTGATGGCATTAAAGCCCAAGCTAATATTGTTCATTCAGGACTTACTGGCGGACAAAAAGCTTGGCCTGCAATGATGAGAAAAGTGTATCGAGATTGCCCTGGTTTTGATCAGTAAAATAACAATATTTGGCAAATAAGCCATTGAAGCTTTTGAATTACAAAAAATTATTTAAGGTATAAAAATGAAAGTTACCCACGTAGAAATTTTTGATATTGAATGCCCTAAGCGCCCAGGTTGGAACCCAGTTTTTATTCGTGTTCATACTGATGAAGGAATAAGTGGGGTAGGTGAAGCAGGGCTCGCTTACGATTGGGGACATAGTGCTGCAGCAGCAATGTTAAAAGAAATTACAGAAGCAGTACTCATAGGTTTTAATCCGTTTAATACTGAATTGTTATGGACAAGAATGCTCCGAGAAAGCTTTTGGGGATTAGGTGGCGGACCTGTTTTATATTCAGCGATGAGCGCAATTGATACTGCACTTTGGGATATAAAAGGAAAGGCACTAGGCGTGCCGGTTTATCAATTACTTGGCGGTAAGGTTAATGAAGAGTTACGCACCTATGCTAGTCAATTACAGTTTGATTGGGATACAACAGTCAGTAAGTTAATCGAGCCTGAGGAGTATGCTCAAGCTGCATTAAAAGCGGTTGCACAAGGTTATGATGCGGTAAAAGTCGATCCAATAGTTTATAACCAAGACGGCAGTTCTTCTTTTGATCGCACTAAATTATTTACCCAACCGCAAATGCGTTTATTTGGTAATAGACTGCGCGCTATTCGTGATGCTGTTGGTGATGATGTTGATATTATTTTTGAATCACATTCATTAATGGGCGCAGCGTCAGCAATTCAAATGGGTAAAATTGTCGAAGAAGTTGGCTGTATGATGTACGAAGAGCCGGTAAACTACTTAAATGCTGCGGTACATAAGAAAGTGTCGGATAATGTCAATGTGCCAATCGCTGGTGGTGAACGTTTATACCATCGTTGGGATGTTCGACCTTATTTTGAAGATCAAAGTATTGATGTTTTGCAGCCTGATATAGGTTTATGTGGCGGCTTTACTGAAGCGAAAAAAGTGTGTGATTATGCTGATGTTTACGATATTCGCATTCAAGCTCATGTTTGTGGTGGACCTGTTGCTACAGCGGCATCACTGCATTTAGAAACAGCTATTCCTAACTTTTTAATACATGAACATCACACTTACGCCACTAAAGACTGGAACCGTGAACTTTGTCTTCAAGATCCGCAACCGACTAATGGCATATTTAAAGTAACAGAAGTACCAGGTATTGGTATTGAGTTAAATGATGACGTGGTGAAACGTTCACCCAATGTGACGATAAAATAAGGTAACGCTAATTCACGGCTAACTTATACCAATTAACGGCATTTTGATAAGTAAATGCCGTTAATTGCTGCTCAGTATAAAAGTCGTTCAGCTGATAATCATTTTGCCAGAGTTCACTATACGTTTTATTAAATAATGTTAATGGAAAATTACTGGCGAACATCACTCTTTGATCACCAAAAGCATGCACGCACTGTTTAATAATGCGCTGCTGCCATTTATTTGAATACTGCCTATTGACCATTTCCCAGCCCGAGCATTTTATGGCGCATTGAGAGAATTTACTTAAGCTTAATAAGCCCGATAACCATTTTTGCCAAATAACTTCTTGTTCATGCTCGCCTTCAAAATAGGGAGGCCAACCAGCATGGTTAATAATTAGCTTTAAATGGGGGCACTGCTTGATAATGTTTGTTAACAATGAGAGTGCTGAAGAATCAGAAAGTGACATCTGAAGATCAAAGCTCAACTTTTTAAGGGCTAAATGGGCTAAGTTAGTTTGAACATTTACTTGTGCAAGTAGCTTACATGCTTCGTCATCTAAGATATGTCGGCAGCCAACAACAGAAGTGTAACTGAGCAAGTGTTCAATTTGCTGAATAAACAGCTCAGGTCTTAGAGTTAAATCGATACTAGCAACGGTTTTAAAAGGCAATTGACAGGTTGCTTCTAACCACGCAATTTCGCGCCAAGGTTTTATATTATCAAAACCTGCTTCAATATGGACAAATCCAGCTAACTGACTATATTCGTTAAGGTGTAAGTCCTTTTCAGTAAAGTTATGATTAATTAGGTGTTTATCTGACCAAAACGGCGGGTTTTCTTTTTTTAGCCAATGATAATCCCCTTGAAGTAAATCAAACAGATGAAGATGTGGATCAATAATTTTACTCATAGCTGTTATTGCGCCGTATAACCGCCGTCTATGACTTGTAAACTACCGGTAATAAATTTAGCTTTATCACTCGCAAGAAACAATATAAGTTCAGCGACTTCTTCAGGTTGGCCTAATCGCCCTAAAGGTTGCAGTTGGGACTCTTCTTGATGTATACGCGCTTTATCAGCACCTGACTTTGCGCAATAATTATCAATTGCTTTGTGGTATAACGGTGTTTCAATTGTGCCAGGGCACACCGCATTTGCACGAATGTTATATTGGGCATAATCAAGCGCTGTAGTTTTTGCCATTGAGGCGAGGGCTGTTTTACTTAAATTATAAGCAAAAGAGTTTTGTTTACCAATTAGCGCTTGATCAGATGATACGAGAATGATTGCCCCATTGTTATTGGCTTTCATGCTAGGTAGTACTGATTTAATCGCTGAAAATGCCCCTTTAACATTGATTGCAAACACCTTATCTAATTCGGCTTCACTAGTGTTTTCAATGGTGGCTGAAAAGTGAATGCCGGCATTTGAAACTAACACATCAATTGATCCTGTATCGGCAATGTCACGAATGATATTAGATACTTGATCTGAATTTGTGATGTCACATTGTCGATATTCGCCAAACTCACACGGGTGTAAATCAAGGTTAAATACACGGTAATTGTTTGCTAAAAACAGTTGAACAATAGACAACCCAATACCAGAACTTCCACCGGTAACAATGCATGTTTTCTTTTGGTTAAGACTCATATTAATCTCGTGTTAGATAAAGTGTTTTTGTGCAAGCTCTATTAAAAAGGCGATATGCAATTTTAATCAGCTTATTGTAAAGGCATTTGAGGTGCAGTTGAATTTTATTTTAATAATATTGTTTACTTACTAAGCGATTAGCATTATGATGGCGCCGTTATATATTCTCCTCTCGTTTATCTAACTGATTATCTTAGTAGGTAATCTGTGTTTGTCTTTCCATTTCACAGTCAGTCATCACCAAAGTTTAAGCTTAATTATTGCCTGATCATCGAATTCAATGTTCGTATTTATCTTGTGAGTTTCAATTCTTAATCGTTTGTTCCCAATAATTTAGCTTTATTTATTCATGCGTTTGGCGCAAATTTTAAAGAGTTATATTATGTCTTATACATACAAAGGGGCTGAGTTAGTTGTTAACTCACCTGTACAATCAATATCCGTTAACAAACTTAATGTCGTTGTTAAAGATCAACAAGGATCACAATTATTTACGTTTAATAATGTGATTGACTCAAAGCAGTTTTTAGCTTGGGTCTATCAGGCATAATTACTGCCTCATACTGTATTTTTGTACGATTGAAAAAGGCTAAACTATATCGGTTAGCCTTTTTTGTTGGCATTGAAGTTATACTAATTTCATTAAGTTATTTTACTTGTATTGGTTAAAATTCCTCAAAGCGGCGTTGCTCTTAATTTCAATAGCTAGAGATTGGTCAAGCTAGCGGCTTGCTCTGAAATACTACTCCTGTGAACAACAAAACCATAAACTTAATGAAAATGGTATTATATTAAAAAGGGTTAGCTATTCGTAGGGCCGCTCAAGCCAAGCTAATGCTAATTTTAGCTCCTCTATTTCTTTATTTGCGTCGGTAAGTTGCTGTTCAATGCTGCTTTCATGTGCTTGATAAACATTGTTAGCCTGTTGTTCTGTTAAGTTAATTGACGTGTTGCTATCAGCCATAAAGTACTCCTAACATTTCAATTTAAGACACTTTAAGCTTATGCAGAAAATAGCAGAACACCAAACAGAGTCTGAATTAAATTAATAACCAAATAAACAAACTGTAAAGATTTATCTCCTTTTGTGCTTTGTAAACGATATGAAATGCAGTCCTTAGAAGTGGTAATACGAACTTCATTAAGTTATTGCTCAATCTTGCGCTTGTTCTGAAATATTTTTTGTACACAACAAGATCAGCAACTTAATGAAAATGACCTGATATTAATTGTTTTGGTGAGGCTGTCTTTTATAAGGAAGTATCTGCTAAGAGAGCAGATACTTATTTTGTTACGAGGGGGTTGAATTTTTAGTGGTTAATCTCGAGAGATGTCCACCATAATATCATCAGCAATATTTTCTATTGCACCAACCAAGTCATCAATATGGCTGCTAAGTACAGAAACTTGGGCTTTGGCTTTAAACATTAATTGTCCACTGTAAGGCGCGCTGTCTTGTGTACTAACAAGCTTGATTAAATTCCCACCTTGTTGATGAATAACAGATGAAATATCTTGTACTATGCCAGAGCGATCATTCGCTGTGAGTTCTAATACTAAATTGGCTTCATGCTTTTCACTTTGTGCGTGAGCCACTTCAATTTGACAGTTTAAATCGTCAATATCGTTAAGAGCATTAACCAAAGGGGTTAAATTACTTTCTTCTACGGCAATTTCGATAGTGCCAGCAAAAAAGCCTGATAAATGATGCATGCTACTAGTTTGCCAGTTGCCATGATGAGTTTTAATGGTATGCGAAAGAGTATTAACTAAGCCTGCTTTATCCTGACCTATAAATGAAAGTACAATATGATTCATATAAATTCCTTAGAAAATTGTATCAAAAGTAGTAAATATACTCGTTAAGAATATAAATGGTGAACGTTTAAGTGAATGTATAAAAGGTTAAGAATGACTGCTTAACTGATAAAGTTCTTTATTGAGCTGGTTTTCGTCTCCTAAATTTAATTCTACTAATCGTTTTAAATGGGTGACACTATCAATATCAATAGCATTACATTGTAGACCTGTTTCGTCTTCGCCTTCGTGCACAACAGCAATATGCATAGTAACTTGTGATGCATCATCACTTAAGTCAAAACTAAGTGTACCAAATTTCCCTTTAAGTGAGTGTTCACTTCCTGTAGAAGTAACTAATGCTCCATTAAGTGAAATATCATGAATCGAAACAGGGTAGGTTTGCTCTTCAACCTCTAATGTCGCTTGAATTGAGAACAATATGCGAGTGAACTGACGTCTATTTTCCATTTAAACTAGTACATGTTAAGAAGAAGGTTCTTTTAGCATAGCCTTAGTTTAAAAAAAAGGCACCTAAAATATATATTAGTTGCCTTTATTTAATGTTTTTATTTTTATTCTAACTAATTTTAAACTTATTCTAGTTAGTTGATTTTTTTGTATTTAATGCGATGAGGCTCTACCGCAGCTGGGCCTAAGGTTTTCTTGAGCCATTCTTCATAATCGGTAAAGTTGCCTTCGTAGAAGTTAATCTTACCTTCATCACGGTAATCTAAAATGTGAGTCGCGATGCGATCTAAGAACCAGCGATCATGTGAAATAACCATGGCACAACCAGGGAACTCTAATAAAGCTTCTTCAAGGGCACGTAAAGTTTCTACATCTAAATCGTTGGTAGGTTCATCAAGCAGCAATAAGTTACCACCGGTTTGTACCAATTTAGCTAAATGCACACGGTTACGTTCACCACCTGATAAGTCGCCAATGATCTTTTGCTGGTCATTGCCTTTAAAGTTAAAGCGACTTACATAAGCACGGCTCGGAATTTCAAAGGTACCAATTTGTAAAATATCGTGGCCTTGAGAGATTTCTTGATAAACGGTTTTACTGTTATCCATATCATCTCGAAATTGATCAACACTGGCCAGTTTAACAGTATCTCCTAGCGTAACATCGCCAGAATCGGGTTGTTCGGCACCTGACATTATTTTAAACAGTGTCGATTTACCTGCACCATTTGGACCGATAATACCTACAATAGCCCCTTTAGGAATGCTAAAGCTCAAGTCATCAATAAGTACTCTGTCACCAAAGGATTTCGTTAAGTTATTAACATCTAAAACTTTGTCACCTAGACGCGGCCCTGGTGGAATATAAAGTTCATTGGTTTCATTACGTTTTTGATGATCTTGTGCGTTAAGTTCTTCAAAGCGTGCCATCCGAGCTTTGCTTTTAGACTGTCTGGCTTTAGGGTTTGAACGCACCCATTCAAGTTCTTGTTTAATGGTTTTCTGTAATGCTGACTCACTTTTACTTTCTTGTTCTAAACGTGCATCTTTTTGTTCTAACCAAGATGAGTAGTTGCCTTCCCAAGGGATACCGTAACCTCTGTCTAGCTCAAGAATCCAACCAGCGACATTATCTAAGAAATACCTATCATGGGTAATTGCCACAACGGTTCCTGAGTAATCATGAAGGAAGCGCTCTAGCCATGCGACTGATTCTGCATCTAAATGGTTAGTTGGTTCATCTAACAATAACATATCAGGTTTTTGTAATAATAACCGACATAAGGCGACACGACGACGTTCACCACCACTTAATACTTTTACTGGTTGATCCCAAGGTGGAAGGCGTAATGCATCGGCAGCTCGTTCGAGTACGTTATCGATATTATGGCCGTCTTGACTATTAATAATATCTTCTAGTTCACCTTGCTCTTTGGCAAGCGCGTCAAAATCAGCATCTTCTGCGGCATATTCGTTATACACTTCATCAAGACGTTTTAACGCATTCTTAACGGTAGATACTGCTTCTTCAACTATTTCACGAACGGTTTTTTCTTCATCAAGTACAGGCTCTTGTGGTAAATAACCAATTTGAGTTCCTGCTAATGCACTTGCTTCACCTTCAAACTCAGTATCAAGACCCGCCATAATACGAAGTAGGGTAGATTTACCTGAACCATTAAGACCTAAAACACCAATTTTAGCGCCGGGGAAAAATGAAAGTGAAATGTCTTTTAAAATAGTGCGTTTAGGTGGAACAACTTTGCTCACCCGATTCATCGAAAAAATAAATTTGTCTGGCAATGCCATGAAATAGTCCAATAACTTAATAATAAGAATGCTTGGTATTTTAGGTTACTTTGGCTTGGTTAGGCAATGGCAAAGCTGAAATAGTTAGTCAGGTTAAATAGGAAAGCTAAATAATAAACGAAATACATTTATATTTTTACTGTAGCGGTAACTAAGTCCTATACGATCAATACCTGCCCAAGAGTAACCTATGCGCTTATCAAACTTTAGAGTAAAGCCTATTTCGGCACTATTAGTTAAGGTAACTTCCTGTTTTGAGCTGGCTAATTTTGTTAAGGGTAAATCAAACTTAGCCTCGTTAAAGTACCAAAATAGACTGGTAAATGCTCTTGGTTGAAATCGATAACCCAAAAGTTGGTAACGAACAGGAAAGCCAATATCTATTCCTGTTTGAATTGCCGCATATTGGTCACTAACATCAACACTATTACCTTGATAACCTGCATAATAAATTCGATTAGCCCAAATACTGTCGAATTGGTTTAGGTTAAAGTAATAAAGACTAGAAATACCCGCAGAGTGAACAGTAACGTCTCTATCGGCTGTTAAGTTTTTTGCATAGCCAAAATCTAAATAAGTTTCGAGCACTAAATCGTCAGTAACTTGTTGCGAAAACTCTATCCCAGGTGTGAAGGTAATAGTGCCAACACTTGAAGGAAAGTCTAGCTCGGGTAAATCCTGATAAGAGAAGTCGAAAAAGCCAACGGATAATGGTAAGCGAAGGCCGTACGTGGTTTGACCTTCTTGCCCTAATTGATATGAGAAAGGTAAATTAATTAATGTAACATCTTGGCCCGTGGTTTTATAAATACCGCTACCTAAATAGTTTGCATAGGCGTAATGCACAGGCTCGATAGGTGTAGTGTTAGCATAAACATTGTTTGCAATAACACTTGCATACCCTAATACAGTTAAAAGGCTAAACAAATAAAGTTTAGCCGTTACTCGCAATAAATATCGGCTATTTATCATCAATCAAATTAGCCTGTTCAACTTGGTGAACATGAATGTCACGTTGTGGAAATGGAATGGATATTCCATGGTTATCGAATGCCTCTTTAACTTGACGAGTAATATCCCAATACACAGTAAAATAGTCGGCGGTTTTTACCCAAGGTCGACATACAAAGTTCACCGAAGATTCGCCAAGTTCATTTACTTTTACCATGGATTCTGGTTCATCAAGCACTAATTCATGATTGTCTAAAATTTCTTTCATAATAGCCTCAGCTTTTGCCATGTCATCTCGATAACCGATACCAAACACTAAATCTACTCGGCGGGTTTGGCTACCTGTTACATTGATAATGGCTTTTCCCCAAACACTATTATTAGGGACAACAATATGCTGATTATCAAATGTTCTAATAGACGTTGAAAGTAAAGTCATTGAATGAACGGTGCCGGTAATGCCTTCTATTTCAACTATATCACCTACATCAAATGGTCGATAAATAAGAATAAGCATGCCGCTAGCAAAGTTACTCAGCGTGCTTTGCAGTGCCAAACCTACCACTAAACCAGCTGCACCAATTAAGGCAAGGACAGGAGCAACATTTATTTCAATAAAAGTAAGTGAGACAAGAAAACCAATAATAAGCACCGTTCTTCGAACTGATACTTGAATGAACTTTTTTAACAAGGTAGAGGCTTTTTTATTTCGGGATAACGCTGCAGCAGTTAGATTTTTAGCTGTACGTGACAGCAAGTAAACCACAAATAATGAAATAAAAAATTTAATAAAGTTTGTTAACCAATGTACGCCACCGTCTTGTGAAACTAACCAACTTTTCATTGTTAACCATGCGGCATTTCCATCAGTTAAGTCAACATTTGTACCCGACAGTGCGGCGGCGTAAAGGTGCAATTCTTCACTGTCTCCGCCTTTTTTTTCCCAGCTTTCAAGTACGATGTTAAATCGTTCAAGGACATCATTTTTATCACTGCGTAATAAGGTTAAGTTCTCAATTAATAAGTTACGTCTTTCTTGTAGATTTTCACTGTAATCAGTTGCTTTTTCAGCAAGAATAGTTAAGTTTTCGGTATCTTTTGGTGTTTTTTCTACGACTTGTTTTGCTTGCTCGTGTTGCAGTTTTTTTGCTGAACTTTTGAGTGCTTCGAGATCTTCGTTCAATTTAGCTTTTGCTTTCGCATTTGATTGGTTAGTTTTTAACAGCTTTGCACTTTCGGCACTTAATTCAGAGATCTCTTTCGCGGCAAGGATACTTTTTTTCTTTTGACTGACTAAAATCTCTGCTTCGCTGACAATCATCGCTTTATTTTTTAATAGCACTAGCCATGCATTTAATTCAATCTCTACTTCACCTTTTGTTAATGGCATTAAAGCAAACTTTAATTCATTTAACTCAATTTCAGGGTTTTGCGTTGTAGATGCATGATAATTTGAAGGTGTTGTGGCATTGCTTTTAAAAGATACTGCACAAGAAATTATGGCAATTAAGATAAAATGACCCACACAAAAGTTGGTAAAAAATAATGGTAAAAATTGTGTCGATTTTGCCTTGGGTAACCTAAATATGTGCATTGTTTATCCTGCGTTAGCGTATGTTTAATGAAACTCAGCCAATAAAGTTATCTAATCGTTTATGAAATCAAACAGGTTAAAGTTTGTCTTCCATAATCTTTTCTGATTCTTTTCTGTAATTAAAGGCTTTCTCGCACGATGGTTTTTCATAAAACATAGGAGCGCCATTGATACGGTTACCATTGTAGGCGGCAGCTTCATCTTTACAGACACTTTTACTTTTTTTAAATTTAGTTAAGCACTCTTGGTAGATTTCTTTTTTTCTTGGAGCGAGTGCTTTTTGACGGTCTTTTTCACATTGTTGATCTAACAACACCTGTTGTTTTAACCTTTTATCGCTGAGTTCTTTGGCGATAACAGTTGGCGACAATAACAAAGCAGTAATTAATATAAGTTTAAACATAGCTATCCCTTATCGAGTGTTTGGTTATATTGTAAGGCATTATATATAAGATCAAAGATAAAATAGTAAAAATTCTATGGGGTTAATGAAAGTTAACTGATATCTTTTATATTAAATATTGATGGATTGCCGTTATTAAACAACCACTACTTAAGTAGAAACATGATGGAACACACTGCAAGTTATACCCAAGTGCTAATGTACAAACTTTTTAATAAAGTCATTTATGTCTTGTTGTTTTTAATAATCATTAGTGTTATTGCTTGGCAGTGGTTTACTAAAATACACCAACATTCCGTTTTAACTGAGCAGTATCTTGCTGCACCTAAAATAGATGACTTCTACTTTCTAGATTTTCGGCTATTCAGTGAAAATTTACGACCTAAAGAAAAATATCGTGTTGCTCAAGTCGTAGATATAACAGGCGATGTTATTACTTTGCTTTATAGTGACTTTTTTTATTACAACCAAAATATGATAGAGGATAGTTTTCGGTTTGGTCATTTACGATATAAGGATTATTTTCAACCAAGACGCTACGACTTTACCTTAAAACAGTTAAACGCTATGTATGACTCGGGGGCAATTTATATGGCAAAGAGACCGGTCCAAGGTCGATTATTTGGTAATACGGTTAAGCCTGACAAGTATGTCTACCAAAGCAAGCTATTTGTTGCCGGTAAAAGAGAAAACAATGTTGGCCTTGCTTTTTTGCACGAAAAAAATTTAGAGACACATGCTGAATTCGCATTTGAAAATTTTAGCCGTTCTGCTGAACTTGGTTACCCTCAAGGCCAGTTGAATTTGGCTGAAATGTACGTAAATGGTCAATATGTTGAAAAAGACTTAGAGCGTGCTTTGTACTGGTTTAACCAAGCGGCTTTGCAAAGTTATAAGCCCGCAATTTTAAAGTATGACATTGTGTGCAAACAAGTTGAATACTGTGATCTTTATGATTTTTATCAAAATTTAATTAACTCTGGAGTAAATGTAAAAGTAAGAAGTTTAGGGGTGAAGTTAACGCCTTAAACGTAGTTTACAACTTGTTACACCATAATTGGCATAATCGCGCATTATAAAATAACACAACCAATGACAGCGTTGTCATGCTCGGTGTTAAATGCTATGTTATTTTTTGTTTTACCCATTTTTCCTATTTTTATTTAATATTTGGTTGTGAAATTGTATAGATTAACGACAAAACAATAAGACTAAGGTAGGGTGCAATCAACGAAAATAAACAGGTAAACTGTGAATCATAAAGAAAAATAGAGTAATTACCTTAATGCATTTTAAAGGTCAATTTAGGCTTTTCTTGGGCGAATTTTAATGTATTAAGGTGATTAATCTTTTTTAAACTAAAATTAACTAAAATGAAATATTAAAAAATATTCAAGGACAAAAGATGAGCGAATTACAGAAGTTTTATCCCGTATTGGATTCAGCTAAAGCACGTACTCATATTGATGCGGCGACATATGATGCTATGTACCAACAGTCAATTGAACAACCTAATGAATTTTGGGGTGAGCAAGCTTTAAAATTTATCGATTGGACCAAACCATTCGATGAAGTAAGCCGAGTTAACTTTAAAGAGTCAGAAGTAAAATGGTTTTCTGGCGGTAAGTTAAACGTAAGCTATAACTGTATTGACCGCCATCTTGCGACAAAAGCCAACGATACTGCCATTATTTGGGAAGGCGATGATCCTAGTGAAGATGCCACAGTAACTTATCAAGAGTTGCATGATCATGTGTGTCGTTTTGCGAATTTACTTAAAGATCGTGGCGTTACAAAAGGTGATCGTGTTTGTATTTATATGCCGATGATCCCTGAAGTCGGTTATGCGATGCTAGCATGTGCACGTATTGGTGCTATTCATTCTGTCGTTTTTGGTGGTTTTTCTGCTGAGGCGATTCGTTCTCGAGTAGTTGATGCCGATTGCCAAGTTATTATTACAGCTGACGAGAGTCTTCGCGGCGGTAAAAAAATTCCTCTAAAAGCCAATGTTGATGCGGCAATCGCTGATTGTGACAATGTTCATACCGTTGTGGTAGTAGAGCGCACAGGCGGTGATGTTAATTATAATGATAAAACTGATATTAAATACGCGGCGGCTGTAGCTAATATGCCAGCGGTTTGCGAACCAGAAGAGATGGATGCTGAGGATCCGTTATTCATTCTTTATACCTCAGGCTCAACCGGTACGCCAAAAGGAGTTGTTCACACTTGTGGTGGTTATATTTTATATGCCGCTATGACACATAAATATGTATTCGATTATCAAGATGGCGACATTTATTGGTGTACTGCTGATGCCGGCTGGATTACTGGCCATTCTTATATTTTTTATGGGCCATTAGCTAATGGCGCGACCACGCTAGTTTTTGAAGGTGTACCAACATATCCAGACGCAGGCCGTTTTTGGCAAGTGTGTGATAAACATAAAGTTAATATTTTTTATACAGCGCCTACGGCAATTCGTGCACTAATGAGTATTGGTGACGAACTCGTTGAAAAAGCCGATTTATCATCAGTGCGCTTGTTAGGTACTGTTGGCGAGCCAATCAATCCAGAAGCATGGAATTGGTATTATCAGGTGGTAGGTAAAAGCAATTGTCCTGTGGTTGATACTTGGTGGCAAACTGAAACTGGCGGTATTATGATAACGTCGCTACCGGGTGCTGTGGGCATGAAGCCTGGTTGTGCAGGTAAGCCTTTCTTTGGTGTTCAACCCGCGTTATTTGATAAAGATGGCAATACGTTAACGGGT
The DNA here is from genome assembly GCF_057543495.1 of Colwellia sp. SU-HH01217. Lineage (NCBI taxonomy): Bacteria > Pseudomonadati > Pseudomonadota > Gammaproteobacteria > Alteromonadales > Colwelliaceae > Colwellia > Colwellia sp. SU-HH01217. The sequence continues at coordinate 143,789 of NZ_BAAJLX010000006.1, forward strand.
GAAAATCAAGGGCTGTTAGTTATGACAGGTAGCTGGCCAGGACAATTACGAACAGTTTATGGCGATCATGATCGCTTTTACCAAACTTACCTGAGTCAATATCCTGGTACTTACTTTACAGGTGATGGTGCAAGACGCGATGAAGATGGGTTTTACTGGATCACTGGCCGAGTGGATGATGTTTTAAATGTATCAGGACATCGTTTAGGTACAGCCGAAATTGAGAGCGCATTAGTATTACACCCTGCGGTAGCAGAGGCTGCGGTAGTTGGTTATCCGCATGAGATTAAAGGTCAAGGTGTTTATTGCTATGTAACCTTAATGCAAGGCACGAGTGAGAGTGACGAGCTAAATAGCACATTAAAAGAGTTTGTTGCAAAAGAATTAGGTCGTTTTGCTAAACCAGACTACATTCAGTGGGCTCCGGGGTTACCTAAAACTCGCTCAGGAAAAATAATGCGTCGTATTTTGCGCAAAATTGCTGAGAACGATATCGATACTTTAGGTGACACATCGACTTTAGCCGACCCAAGTGTGGTTGATAACTTAATCGCAGAGCGAATTGTTCACGGCGGTTAAACAAAGCAATGTTCGATGCAAGATAACGCTCGTTAGTATAAAAAACGAGCTCAGTTAAAATAAAAGCGCCTTTTGGCGCTTTTTTTGTCTGTACCCACTATACCTGAGTGATTTTAATGTGTAGTATATTCCTTACAAGTCGCGTAATTAAAAGTTTACATGTTTTTATTTTTGATTGGTGATGTTAAAAACTACGAGAATTTGTACATTATGTTGTTTACCTCCAACCTTACTTATTGGTTAATTAATCGATTTAACTATCGTTTTAGTTATCGTTTTAGTTATCGATTTATTAACTGCTAATTAGCAGCATCTCAACGGTTAAGTTGTTTCTTAACCCGTTTTATCTACACTCAATTAATAACGTTTAATCTTAATTTACATCACATTTTACTGGAAAAATTATGTCTATCGCTGAACCTAGAAGTACCTTAAATAATATTCATATCAATTCTGAACAAGTATTGATCACCCCTGAGCAATTGAGAGCTGAAATTACTTTATCGCAACGTGGGCGCAATTTTGTTACTAATGCGCGAAAAACTATTGCTGATATCATTCATAAACGCGATCCGCGTTTATTAGTTATTAGCGGTCCATGTTCTGTCCATGATATCGATGCTGCTAAAGAATATGCTCGAGAATTAAAAAAGCTGCATGACCAATATCAAGACAGTATGTACATCGTAATGCGTGTTTATTTTGAAAAACCAAGAACGACAGTAGGCTGGAAGGGGTTGATTAATGATCCTGATATGGACGGTTCATTCGATGTTGAGAGTGGTTTAAGAAAAGCACGCGAGTTATTAATTTACTTAACCGAGTTAGACCTACCGTTAGCAACTGAAGCGTTAGATCCAATTAGCCCACAATATTTAGCTGAGCTATTCAGTTGGTCTGCCATTGGCGCACGCACTACAGAATCACAAACTCACCGTGAAATGGCTAGTGGACTATCCATGCCAATAGGTTTTAAAAATGGCACTAATGGTAGTTTAGGCGTAGCAATTAACGCGATGCAATCTGCTGAATCACCTCATCGTTTTATGGGAATTAATCGACAAGGGCAGGTGGCATTAATTAAAACGTCGGGTAACCCAGATGGGCATGTTATTTTACGTGGAGGGAAGCAGCCTAATTATGATTCTGTTAATATTGCAGAGTGTGAACAAGAGATATCTGCTCAAGGGATCACGCCAAGTATTGTTGTTGATTGTAGCCATGGTAACTCTAATAAAGATTTCAAACGTCAACCTTTAGTAGCTAAAAATGTTTTTAATCAAATACTTGAAGGCAATAAGTCAATTATTGGTATTATGCTAGAAAGCCACATTAATGCAGGTAATCAAAGTTCGGATTTACCGCAAGCTGAGTTGGCTTATGGTGTATCTGTAACTGATGCTTGTATTGATTTACCAACGACGACTGAATTATTTGCTCAAGCTCACGAAATGTTAGCAACCAAATTAGTAGAGCGAATTGGCTAACTTATTTCAACCCTATGTTATTAATGTGGATTCAAGATAAATGACAAACGAAAAACCTGTTGAGTTTGAAAAAAAGCTCAATAATTTACGTGATGAAATAGACGATATAGACAGCCAGTTGGTTGACTTACTTGCTAAACGCTTGAGTGTCACTGCAAAAGTAGGGCATTTAAAAAGTCAGGTAGGCATGCCAATTTATGATCCAGTTCGTGAGAAAGCTTTATTTGGTAAACGTCGTCAACAAGCGATTAATTCAGGCATTTCAGGCGACTTAATTGAAGATGTTTTACGTCGATTAATGCGTGACTCATATGTCAGTCAAGATGCCAGTGGTTATCAATGTGTGAACCCAGACTGTAACAAGGTGGTGGTTATTGGCGGTAAAGGACAGCTAGGCCAAATATTTGTTGATTTATTTCAACGTTCACAATACCAAGTTGCTATTGTTGAGGAGGCTGATTGGGAAAATAGTGCGCAGCTATTTGCTCAAGCTAGTCTCGTTATTGTTGCTGTGCCTATCCGTTTAACACAATCGATTATTAATAAACTGAATAACTTACCTGAATCGTGCATTTTAGCGGATGTTACAAGTATTAAAGAATCTCCATTAAAGGCGATGATGGAAGTGCATCAAGGTCCTGTAGTGGGGTTACATCCTATGTTTGGACCTGATGTTTCTGGGTTAATAAAACAAACAATTATTGCTTGTGATGGTCGGCTTACAGATCAATATAACTGGTTACTGCAACAGTTTAAGGTTTGGGGGGCAAAAATCTATTCTGTAGGTGCGCAAGAACATGATAAAGCAATGGCGATGGTGCAAGTCATGCGTCATTTTTCAACCATTGCCTATGGACATCATTTAATGTCAGAAGGGGCTGATATTGCTCAGTTAGTAGATATGAGTTCACCTATTTATCGCTTAGAGCTATTAATGGTTGGTCGGTTATTTGCCCAAGATCCGATACTTTATTCAGATATTATTTTTGCTAATCCTGATAATGTCGCTATGATGAAGCGCTTTGCTCATCGTTTTCTGACTTTGCTCGAAGATGTGGAGCAAGGGAATAAGGCTGCATTTGTTGATATGTTTAATGAAGTATCTCACTGGTTTGGTGATTACGCTGATATTTTCTTAGCTGAAAGCAAAGGCATGTTATTAAAAGCGAATGAATTAAAAAAATAATCGGCTTGCACTAGCGTTATTACTCATATTAAGCAGGAGTTAGTTTTGAAAGAACACATGTTATCTGCGCGCATTAATAAGTTATTTGTAACTATGATGCTCATTATTTTGATGTTAGTTACGGGTTGTGTCAGCAGTAATAGTAATGCTGATGATGTATTAGGGGATGTTGAAACAGACACCTTGTTAGCACAATACCCTCTTTTTTCTAAAGAGTATCAGAGCTTTGATATCACACAACAGCAAACAGCACGCATGAAAGAGTGGCCAGCTCAGCTTACAATTGATGTTTACTTTGGTACTTGGTGTCATGACAGTCAACGTGAAGTACCTCGCTTGTTAAAAGCTTTAGCAGCTAATACAAGCGTTGAGTTAAACTTAATTGCACTAGATTATCAAAAATCTGAACCTGAAGGCAGAGCTAAACGTGCGAATGTTAAGTACACCCCTACATTTGTTGTTTCTTTATCAGGGAAAGAAATAGGTCGTATAATCGAAAGACCAAAAATCAGCTTAGTCGATGACATCAGTAATATGCTTGAGTAAATTGTCAGATCACAACGTGTTAAGCGCATGAAAAGACCGAAAGTTTCGGTCTTTTTTTTGTGCTAATTTTTATCCTCAATGTTAAACGTAATATTTAACGAAATGTTTAACGCAATAACAAGATTACGCAAAGCGCATGTCTTTCTCAGGGAGTTCGTATTATAATCAGCCAATTCAATAAACGCATTTTCAGCTAAATTTTGGATCAATAAATGACAACTAAACAGTACTTGATATGGGATTTACCTTTACGGCTTTTTCATTGGCTTTTTGCGATGGCAATTGTCGGCGCTTGGTACACTTCAGATCAAGATAATGACTTAATTGAATATCATATGTTACTCGGCTATTTTATTTTAGGCTTAGTTATATTTCGAGTGGTTTGGGGCTTTATTGGTACCAAACATGCTAGATTTTCGAGTTTTATTCCCTCTTTTAGCCGTTTAATCAATTATATTAAGCACTTTAATGACAGTGAATTAAAACCAAGTGTTGGCCACAATCCATTGGGAAGCTTAATGGTTGTGGTGATGATTGTTTTAGTGTTACTTCAAGCAATAAGTGGCTTGTTTATGAATGATGAAATTTTTTCGTCGGGCCCTTATTACGGTAGCGTTAGCGATGAGGTAGATAAAGTAATGTCGATTCTACATCACAATGTTTTTGATTACTTAATTGCTGCTATCGTCGCTCATTTACTGGCGATTGCTTTTTATTACAAGGTTAAAAAGAATAACTTGGTTTCACCGATGATCACCGGAAAGAAGTCGGCTAACCAAGTGAGTAAAGCAGATAGTATCTCTCACTCTAAACTTGTATTAGCCATTGTACTTGCAATTTTTGTTGGCGCATTTATTTATTGGTTAGTGGTAATAAATGCACCAGTGCTTGAAGAGTATTATTACTAGACTTTGTTAATATTCTAACAAGCTATAACACATCAATCGTTTATTATTGTTGGTGTGTTAGTCTTTCTTAAAGTCATCGTGACAGCCACCACAGGTTTTCCCTACACCACCAATTGCTTTTTTTATGGCGGCTTTATCACCCGATGCGGCTACTTGTTGTAAGTGCGCTGATGCTTTTGTTAAATCATCAATGCGTTTTGAGAAGTTTTCTTGCTCTTGCCAAATTTTATTTAACGCTTCTGTTTTTACATCAAATTTTGATGTATCCGTGCGATTATAATCAGCAATCATTAAAGATAATTGGTTAATTCGTAAAGCGTTTGTTTCAATACGTTTTGCATCAAATGCAATCTTTCCTTTAGCCATGCCACCTAAAGGGCCCATGTTACTGCCTAATAAAGAAAAAATTGATTGGCGTAGTTCAGTTGCTTTAACCGCGTGTTTTTGTGACTTTGCTGGTTCTACTGCAAAAGCAGACAATGAAAAAGCAGCAAGACAAGCTACAGCACTATATTTGATTAAACTCATAATTATTCCTTAGTGATTTTCAGTTATATTCAACTGTTATTTTAGAGTTAGTCTACTTGATTCTCTTTTAATCGCAAGAGTTAGCATAGGTGACTAGTCGTTATTGTTTAATGAAAATTACAGACTCCAATATTTATTGCGTAATACGTATATAACTTAAATAACGTTGGTGAATATTTCTAACATAATTAACGGGCTCGCTTCCCCTAACATAACCAAACCTTGCTTTTTGATAGTATTTTTTCTTCTGCAGCAATAACATAGCCTTTTCTACATGATTAAACCATTTATCATTCCTTAACCCTAACTGTCTTGCTAGTCGTTGCGCATCTTTAACATGGCCAAAACCTGCATTATAAGAAGCCAACGAGAAAAATATTTGTTCTTGAACGGGTAAATTTTTTGAAAATCTATCGCGAGTCCAGTCCAGATATTTAATACCCGAAGAAATCGCTTGCTCGGGTTCGTTTAAATTGGTTACGCCAAGTTCTTTAGCTGTACGTGGCAACATTTGCATAAGCCCTTTAGCACCCGTCGGGTTTGATGCTAGTGGATCAAAGCGACTTTCTTGGTAAATTTGAGAAACAATTAAACGCCAATCAAAGTGGTACTCTATGACATTGTTTTTTACTATTTCATCATAAGGGGATAATGCTGAACCGGGTTGCAAGCGTGATGCTCTTAATTTGTTTTGGTTAGTGGTGTTTTTAAAGTATTTGTTTTTAACCACGTTATAAAAAGTTTTTCGGTAATGCTTACGAATAAATTCATTTAAGTTGTTCATCAATTGAGGGTTATTGTTTCTGGCAATATAAGCATAGGGAATACCTTCATTTAAGGTTAAAGGAGTAACAATATTGTCTCTAAAATTTTTTTCAATATTGATCAAATTACTGTCGGCAATGGTTAAGTCGATGACTTTATTGGCGACTTGCCCAATGAGTAATTCTGTTGCCAACTCTTCATCGGCGGCAATTAATTTAACACCATACTTTTCTACTAAATGCTGAGCGGTTTGCCAAAAACTACTGGTTTTACGTACGGTGATTGTTCTATCTTTTAGATCCGCTAGTGCTTTAATAGGTGGGCTGTCTATATGAACAACTAATAATTCGGATACCCTGTTATATCGAATACTGCTTTGCATTTTTAGCTCTTTAATTTGAGCTAGGCGCTCAGGTGTTCGTGATAAACCTGCTGCGATCATATCTCCGCGACCATCTTTTAGCATGGCCAACATTTCGTCGTACGACTCAGCGACAATCATTTCAAGTTTTAGGTTGTGTAAACTGGTGAATCGCCTCATTAATTCAAATTCAAAACCGAGCAATTCTCCTCGCCACAAAAAGTAGGTTTCAGGACTATTTCGTGTGATCACTCGCAGTGGAAGCCTTTTCTTTTTTAAGGTATTAAAGTCAAATTTACGCTTAGGCTCAGCTGTTTTAAAAACATGGTATTCTGAGATGAAATTGTTAATTTTTCGAAGTAAGGTAGGGTTGTTTAGATTGACAGCCCAGGCTAAATCAATATCGTTAGGTAGAACAATTGTCGCTTTAATATCGTCGCGGTATTGTTTTAATACATCATATGCGAAGCCATCAATTACACTATAGTTAATTTCACCTTTAACTATTTCATCAGCTAACTCCTCAGAATTAAATGCTTGTTTTAATGGAGTTATAGTCCAATGGGGAAATTGTGCTTCAATAGTTTCTTGATAAGATGAATCTTTAGGTAAAGTGACAGTAATTGAGTCTTCATTGGTCGGTATTTTTGTGTCTACCCGACTGATCAGTATTTCTTTATCTCTCAGGAGCGGGTAGGTAAAGCTGAATCGGTCGTGGCGTTTTTTTGTAATGGTTAAGTGGCGTGGAATAATATCCGCATTGAACAAGGCAAGTTGTTCAAACATTTCTTTTAAGTTTTTAACGGTTAGCCACTTAACTTCCAAGTTATGCTCTTGAGCAAAAAGTGTAAATAATTGACGATGGTAATCACTGGTTGAACCTGAACGGGGTAGGGCAGCTTCGTTTTCTCTGTCTAGCTTTAGCGCAACAATATAACCTGAATCTTTAATTTGTTGCCATGTTCTAACGCTGGGCTGACTCTTATCACTTTTATTTTGATTATTCGCAGCACTTTGTTTTGTCGCTGCAACATCATCAGAGACTACTTGATTAGCATCAGGGCTTTGCTCACACCCCGATAATATGATGAGTGTGACAAAGATCAGAAAAAACTGTTTTAACATTTATTCTACCTAGTTATAGCTCAAGCTTTATTACTCACTTTAACTATTTTGTTTTAAGAAGGCTATGAATATTCTAGTTTGTTCTGTTGAGTTAACCGTCACATCAGGTTAATTAAATACTAACGTTGAGTAATAACCTGAAATTAACAATATTAATGCGTTGTAACTTGAGTATTTAACACAGTTTCAATAGTTTTTCTCAATACTTCAATACCAAATAAGCTGGCCGGTAAGCCATCACCTGCGCCGACGGCATTTAAGGTTTGTTTTTTAATTATTTGATTCGTTATTGGTTGCTTTTTAGCTAAGTTGAAGATGTGTTGCGTTGATTCGAGTAAATTAATGGTCTCAACTTGTATATAAGGCTCTGCCTTTTGTTTCCTACGATCTTGAATTAAGGCAATTTTATCATTCAGACGTTGATAAAGTGTTGAAAAGTTAGTTGTACTGTCACCCTTGGCATCAACCGTTTTTTCAATATAAAAATGGCTATCATTAAGAGTAATTTCTTGTAAGTGTATTAATCCACTACTGATACTTTTAGGGTCAAATGTGAAACTAATTTGTGAAATTTCTAGCATGTTTTTATGTTTGAAATTAGTGGGGTTTTGTAATTTAACGCCATAAATTTCGCCACTGCCATTAGTTAGATCGATGGCAACTTTATCTATGGTTAATGTTTGATCGGTATAGTAATTGGAGACATCAATAATGCGTCCACGAATATTAGCGTTTAATTCGCTATTGGCTAAGTACCATAAAGCACCACCAAAAAAGAGTAAAAGTAGAAGGGCAAGAGGTGCTAATTTATTCATTAAATTTCCATAGATGGCTATCAAGTCTAGATAATTTTAACACTAAAATGACAAGCTGTGTTGCTTGCCATTTTAATTCATTGACTTAATTAGAAGGTCTTAATCAATGGCATTGCTTGGCACATTTGTCGGGCTAATATGTTCGATAGGGTAACAACCAAGCACTTTAATAAAGTTAGTTAAACTAGTAATTTCATTAATCGCTTCTTGAAGCGCTAGCGATTTTAAATTAGCTTCAACATCGATATAAAACATTTCTTCCCAAGGGCGTCCTTGAATAGGTCGAGACTCAAGCTTACACATATTTATGCCTTTATTTTTTAATACCAGTAAGCATTCTACTAATGCACCTGCTTTTTGCCCTGTGGCGAGTACAATAGTTGTTTTAGCTGGGATTTGTTCTGCTACGTCTACTGGTTTACGGGCAACAAGTATGAATCTGCTGTGGTTTTCGCGCTGGTTAGCAATCGACTTTTCTAGAGCGTGTAATTTGTATAGATGACCACCTTCTTCACTACCAATAACGGCTACACTAGGGTCTTGTAATTGGTAAGCTTTCGCCATGGCATCGGCGGTACTGTCGCAGTATTCAATACGAATATCTGTTTGTTTATCTAAAAAGTTACTGCATTGAGTAAACGGTTGCCCGTGGGCATAAATAGTTTTTATATTCTCTAAACTTGTGTTAACCGCGGTTAACAAACAATGCTCAATAGGCTGTGTAATTTCACCTACAATAGATAAGTTCGTATGTTGAAGGACGTCATAAACTTCGTTAATACTACCTGAACTGGTGTTTTCTATTGGTAACATGCCGTAATCAGCATTACCTGATTCGACTTGTTGCATGATGTCGCTAAAGTTTTGACAACCATGTTCAATAATATTTTCAGCTCGTCTTGAAAAGTAACGTTGGCTAGCAAGGTAGCTGTAAGATCCTTTGTGGCCTAAAAAGGCAACACTTACCGTAGGTGTTTGAATGTTAGGGTTAGCGAGAGTTTGTAAGTAAGCTTGTTGATTAAGTACGGAGTCTTCAATAATGCTTTGGAAAATACTCGTGACATAGTGAGCATCTAGATTAAGCTCTTTGCCTTTGTTAATTAACCGTATGAGTAATTCTTGTTCGCGTTGTTGATCTCTTACTGGACGAACAAGGTGTGCTTTACTTTTGGCCACATTTAAAGTGAGAGAACGACGCTGAGAGAACAACGTTAATAATTGATTATCAAGGTTGGTAATTTTTTCGCGTATTTTATTTAAATCTAAGTCTTCGTTCACAATGTGATCCTATTAAGTATATTTAACGTTTGCTTTATATTGTTTGTTTAGGCTTTATTAATTTATAACACGAGTATAAAAAAACCTCCTAAGGGAGGTTTTATTATCGTAAGGTATTTAACACGACAACAATCCCTCTAGCGAAACTCGCTAGTAAAGAGAAAAAAAGTAAAAAGCAAAAATGTGGTTAAATGGGTATCTTTATTCATTCTCGTACTCTAGCTTCGCTGACTATGCTCGTCAATGGTTTCTTTATAATGATTTGATAGTACTTAGTTCAAGATACAGTTTATTGATAAATGTCGCCTCTGTCTCAGTCGTACCTCAACTTAAATTTGACTTTAATTGAAAGATGATAAGATGCAGATCATTAAAGTAAACATTGTAAAATGATGGTCAGTGAGCTCCCCAAGCTAATAAACCACACTACCGATCTAAAGGTACCACTATTTGTTAAATACAAAATGTTATAAATAATGCGCGCACAAACGTGAGTGATCGCAAGTGCTTGAACTGATTCTGTTACGGTATTTGTAGCTAAAGCGCATAAAATGGCGGCAGAAAAAATAATTAACGACTCAAAAGCATTTTGATGGGCAGCAAGCGCTCTTGCACCAAAGCCTGTTAGTTGATTTTGTTGTGCTCTGGGGTGGTTGTTGTCATATCCGCCAAGTTTGTTCATGGCATATGCCACAGGGACTTTGGCTAAAAAAGGGAGAATTGTGGCAATTAATAAAGTCCAAATCAATATCGTCATATCAGGTTCCTGTTGTCGTTTATGTGAATTATCTATTCTTACTATTAGTAATCTATTATTAGTAATCTACTATTAGCTATGTATTTTAAAGTATTAAAAACTGTAAAAAGTTAAGGTGTATTTGGTTTTTCCTGGTAAAAAAGCTGAAGGGTTTCCAGCCTCCCAATCGGCATGTCCCATGCCATAATAAGGACTCCAAGGGTGACCAGATTGGCTTGTTGGCATATGTAAAATACCGTTTTCTTCGTTGCCAGGTGAAACGATCATACGCTGTGAAGCACCGAAGGCTTTACCTTGTACTTTAGGCATATAAGCATCACCAGATAAAGGGGTATGTGGCATGTCTAACCATCGACCAATAAAAGGGACAGCCTTACTTAGCGGATGTACGATATTAGTTGTATTGATTTTCCCCCAAGTAGATTCAATAAGAGGCTGCTCTTTAGTCATTTCCTCTAGAGTCATATTTAATGCATGAGTAAATAATTGCTGCCAATGAGTAAACTCAGTATTTTTTGATAGAAATTGTGACGGCTTAAGGGTGACAAGTTGCCATAAAGGCGTTTCAACTTGATGCCTTATAGTTTTAAAGTTAAATGCGGGGTCAAGTGCTGTAAGTTGTGTGTTGAGCTGATTAAAAACTAAATACCTAACATTTAATCTAAACCTTCTTACTAAGCGGTAGGCTACAGAGTCAGTGGATGCTTGTAAATTATTGTTTAAGATAATCTGTCTAGCTGTTTGCCATGTGTCATTTGATTGAACCGCTGCTAAGGTTAATACTTGCTCAATCAGTAATTGTTGCCAACGCTGTAAAAATACGGCTTTATCATCAAGAGCAATAGTGAGCAGGTCTTTCTCGTCAAAGGTTTCTTTAGCTTGTAAAGCGTTTCTAATTTGACGAGATCTTGCACCTAGTGCATACCCACCGTTTCCTAATTTTTCATACATTTCACCGCCAACGACTCTTGAGTTTGCGGTCCATAGCCGATCGCCATTAGGGTTTTTGACCCTCGGGTATTGATCTTGTGTTAAGTAGCCTTGCCATGTGTTACTACCTGTTGACCAGCTCTGTGGCAACTCTCCCACATCTCCTTTTTTCGCAGGAATTGGCCCCATAATCGTCCAGCCAATATTGCCCTGTGCGTCTGCGACCATTAAGTTTTGTGCTGGCATGCCCGCCGATGCAGCAATAACAAAGGCTTCGTCAACATTGCTTGCGGCTTCTAATTTTATTTGGTTAAGATTAACGCTATTTATATCATGAGCCACCCAGCGATAGGCTAATAATTGCTCGTTAGCATTTTTCCCTATAACGGGTCCCCATTGAGTTTCTTTAACTTTAATTTCTACCGATTCTTCACCTTTAACGGCAATCATTTGCTTGTGGTATGTAAACGGCTTATAGCCCTGAGGCGTTAAATATTGGCTGCCATCATCGTTGGTCTCTAATACAATTACGTCACTCCAGTCACCATAGCTATTCGTAAATCCCCAAGCAATGTGAGTATTGCTGCCAACAATCATGTTAGGAGTGCCAGGGAGACTTAACCCTGTTACCGTGACTTTTTTATCTTGGTTTACATAGTTAAAACTAGCTCTATACCAAATGTTGGGTACGCGTATACCCAAGTGCATATCGTTAGCGACTATAGCGCTTTTAGTTGTGGTTAAGCTTCCTGAAACAGCCCAGTTATTTGAGCCGGGAAATTTTTCGCCAATAGCATTACTTTTCTTAAAAGAGCTTTCAAAAACACTATTTAATGTTTTATCTAACGTTTTATATGGCGTATTTGCTAAAGGGCTTATCGAGTATAAGGAAGACGATGTAGTTGCAATTTTTTGTTGAGTAAATGCTGACCAATCACTTGCTGGTAAAGGAGAGCTTGTAAATTGACTATCATCAATTGCAGCATCCCAAATGCTGCCTTTGGGGTTAAGGAATTGATAAACATCACTACCTAAAACGTTGTGTATCGTAGCTAAAGTTCTCTCACGTCTGCCATCATGGTATTGCAGATCTAAATACATACTTAAAACGGTTAATATCGTGTCTTCTTCTTGCCATTCTGCTGGAGATTGTTGTAATAATAAATATTCGAAAGGTGCTGCTCTAAGGGACCTCAAACCTTGATTAACTCCTCGAGTATAGGCTTGCAGTGTATCAAATTGCGTTGCGGGAAGTTGTTTGACTATCTCTCTTGCACGATCCCTAAAACGGTGGAGTCGAATTTCTTTGTCGTAATCTAATGCAACCTTACCAAAAAGACTGGAGAGCTCACCAGCTGCGTTTTTTCGTAATAAATCCATTTGAAAAAAGCGCTCTTGCGCATGAATAAACCCTGTCGCGATAGCTACATCTGTGCGATTTTGTGCCGTGATTGTGGCAATACCTTGTACATCACGTTCAACCGTGGCGGTGTTCGACAAACCATAAAGTGTTTGTTTGCCGTTCAGTGTAGGCAATGCGCTGTCTATTTGGCTATAAACCCAAGTAATAATCGTTGCGGTAACTAATAAAGCAGTTAATAAAAAGGCAATGAAAATTTTTATTATGATTTTTTTATTCATTTTAAAAAGTCATCAATATTCAATAAATCACAGAAGATGGTAGGTTACCTCAGCTGTATAAATTTATCATTACAAAGATTTACTAAGGACTGCTTTTACCTGTTGTTTTAAATAAAAAGAATTGCTAAAGGTTGTGTTCGAATTTATTGCTTAATACTTGTACAATAAATTATTGATAAACTAGGGCGTGTTGATCTTTCAAGTTCATTTCTGCGGGGAAAGGCTAGACAAACTCACTCTGCGTTACCTACATGGATGTATGGACTTGGGTTATATCTGGCACTAATGATCAGTACTCATTATTGATTTGCGACGACCAAACTACATTCTTTATGCCTTGATTGAGGATTTTTCAGTCATTTCAGAGTCGCACTTGAAAGATCAATACGCCCTAATCTAGTGCTGAAAATCACTTAGTCTACATTTAATAAGTTAACCTAGACTGAGAACAAGTAGAGTGAGAGGTAAAATGAAAGAAATTATCGATAAACAGTTAACAATTGGTGATTGGTGCTTTGAAGTCAAAATGGTTAGGGCATATAAAATGAGCAACAACACAGAACCTTATGCTGCTGTCGCAACTTGTAATATTAACGGTAGCTCAATGTACATTGATGGTTTGCTTACACAAAAAAACGATGAATTTACCAAAGAAGATTTTATGACATTTTATCAATTTAGTCAGCAACTTGGTTTAGAAGAGTTTACCTATCAACGTTACCACAATGGAGAATCCAGCACTAAAGTTGTCGCTGTTGGCCAACAAAATTCAAGGGACTCTTTAAAAGAAAATGATAATGTTATTTCTCTAACAGAAACACGTCCTTCTAAAAAGACTTAAAAATAAATTAAAAATAGGTGTTTATAAGCTATTTATTTTTAAAGAGTTTCTCAGTAGCCCTTTAAAACAAGGTGCCTTAGTACTTTTATTTGCTTTTTGTTAGTGTGGCAGTCATGAAAAGTTGCTATACTTTGTCGCTCAAAATTCAAGCTGTATTTGATTGGTAGTTATGCGTTATACCATTAAAAGTAAACTAGCACGGTTGTCTCATCGTGTTGAACGAAAATCTAATATAAAGGTTTTTGCGCTTTTTTCTGTGCTCTTTTTATTCATTTTTTTACTCTTTTTAGGACAAGATGACAATCAAGTAGAAGTTTTCTTGCTTGCTTGTGCATTGTTGTCCATATTTTGTCTGGTCACTATTTTCAGTTATTTTTCGTCGAGTTCAACACAAAGCAAGGTGAGCCATTCACGTAAATCTTATTCAGATAAAAGCTCCTTAGTGTTAAATAAAGTTGCTAAAAATGATAATCCTAATGCAACATTAAATGCATTACATGATGCCGTTATTCGTACAGACAGCCAAGGCGTAATTCTCTATATCAATCACTCTTGTGAAACCTTGTTTTCAGTAAAAAGTCAGGACTTTGTTAATCAAGAATATGGCAAGATCAAAGCGATGATGTTAACGGAAGACGGTGATGATGCGTTTGCTGATAGTTTAATTGCTCTACGATCAGCCCATAATACTGGACATGTTGTTAAACAAACACTGAGCGTGCAGTTAAAAAATAAACATTTAAGTATTGAGCAAGATGTAAAAGGGGTGTTCTCATCTGATGGTGCTTTTGACGGAACAGTCATTGTATTACGCGATGTAACTAATGCTGAGAAGTTGCGCGCACGTCTTCGGTATCAAGCTAATTACGACAGTGTTACTAAACTGTTTAATCGTTATAAGTTTGAACAACGCCTTGTTGATGCATGGCATGACGCCCAAGAAAATAAGCATCAACATGCCTTATTGCAGTTAGATATGGACCGTTTTAAGTTAATTAATGATAACGCTGGCCATGCTGCGGGCGATCAATTATTACGTGAAGTTGGTCAACTCCTTAAATCTGTTGTTCGTCAAAGTGATATTTGCGCACGAATTGGCGGTGATGAATTTTCAGTGTTGTTATTACAGTTATCTCAAGAAGATACGTTAAAAATTATAACGAAAATAAACCAAGCAATTAAAGAGCTAACTTTTAGTTATAATGGTCAAGTGTTCGATGTAGCTGCAAGTATAGGTGCTACACTTATTACGGCCGATTCTCCACCACTTGTTGAAGTTAAGCGTGAAGCAGATGCTGCTTGTTTTATGGCAAAAAACAAAGGTATTAATTGTTTTCAACTATTTGACTATAAAGACGAAAGTGTTGTTCACCTACAGCAGGAAACTCAATGGGCTGCGCGTATTCAAACGGCACTAGAGCAAGACCAATTCAAACTGTTTTTCCAAGAAATTAAACCATTAAGTGAAAGGGCAGGCACCAAGCAACATATTGAAATATTGCTAAGGTTAGCGGATCAAGACCAATTACTCAGTCCCAATATATTTTTACCAGCAGTGGAGCGTTTTAGGTTGTGTGCGCAAGTCGATTATTGGGTGATGTCTAAAGCATTTAGTTGGTTCGCTCAGCGCCCCGAATTATGGGATAATCTAGTTATCGCGATTAATTTATCGGGTGGATCGTTAACGGATGAAAAATTCATTGATAGCATTATTTCTTGTCAGAATAATTACCGTTTCCCATGCCATGCTATTTGTTTTGAAGTAACCGAAACCGCAGCAATTACTAATATGACCGTAGCAACGCAAATGGTTGAAAAATTGCGTTTTTCAGGCTTTTTAATTGCTTTAGATGACTTCGGTAAAGGTTTTTCTACGTTCAGCTATTTGAAAAGTTTACCGGCTAAATATATAAAGATCGACGGTGCTTATGTACAAAATTTATTGACCAATAAATACGATGTCGCCATCGTTAAATCAATACAAAGTATGGCAAGTACCTTAGACATGTTAACAATAGCTGAATTTGTTCAATGTGAGAAAACTACTGAACTTTTAAGAGATCTAGGCGTTGACTTCATTCAAGGTTATGGAATCGCCTATCCTGCTCCTATAAGCGATTTTGTTAGTTTAACTTATGATTATTCTGATACAGCGAAAGTGATCCCATTGAAGTTAGGTTAACCTTTTAATAGATTTATTTAAGGCATATTTACATTAACTTAGTGGTTATACTTTTATATAGAATTTTGTTTGAAGGGCGATAAATTCCTATATGAAACTCTGTTTAATTACTGCTAGAATATCGCGTAAAATTATTATCTAGTTACTTAAGTTTCTTTTATGGCATCACTACAAGATCAATTGCTCAAAGCAGGTTTAACGACAAAACAGAAAACGCGTCAGGCCAATTCTGACAAGCGTAAAAAAAACAAACAAAAGCGAAGTGGTGTAGCACATGGTGCTAGCTTACAAGAGCAAGTGCAGCAAGACTTAGCTAAAGCAAAAGCAGAAAAACTAGCTAAAGACACAGCGCTAAACGATGAAAAAAAGCAACAGTTAATTGCTAAAGAACAATACTTGCGAATTAAACAAATTCTTGAGCACCATCAAGTGAAGAATGTGAGTGGTGAAACGGAATACAATTATACTTTTAACAATAAAGTTAAAAAGCTAGCTCTTGATCAAAACACCCACCAAGCATTAGTGAATGGACGATTAGCTTTATGTGGTTTAGACGAAGTAACTTATATTGTTACTAGTGAAACTGCACAAAAGTTAGCTGAGCTTAATCGCGATATTATTTTAGTGCAAAATGATAAAGTTGAAAGCGATATTGTTGATGAGTCAGATCCATACGCAGATTATCAAATACCAGATGATTTAATGTGGTAAGTACCTCCTATTATATCAATCAACATAAGTGTAAATTGTAAGGGCAGTATTTACTGCTACAGCAAAAAATTAACCGTTTTATTTATTAACATAAGAAGTGAAGTCAATGTTTATTATCCGCTGGGTACTTGGTCGTATTATTTTATTCTTTAATTTTATTTTTTCACCTTCATCGCCCAAAAGAGAGCAGAGTGTGCAAAATGAAATTGATGAGCAAACCAAATCGTTAAGCTTATATCAATTACCTAGTTGTCCATTTTGTGTCAAAGTACGTCGTGAATTCAAACGTAAAGGCTTAAATATTGAATTACGAAATATAAACGGTAAAAATAATTATCGCGAAGAGTTAATTAAAGAAGGTGGTAAGCGAACGGTACCTTGTTTGAAAATTGCAGGAGAAAATGGCCAATTTGAATGGTTGTATGAGTCAAACGATATTATTGCGTACTTGCAAAAGTTTGCTCGTTAAATACTCATTTTTTGTTTAGACTCTATTAAGCCAATAACGCTTTATGTTGTTGGCTTTTTTGTTTCTATTGCTTTATTTTTTTACTGGGTAATTATTAAATTATTCACAGACGAAATTATTTTCACTTAAACTCTTTCTATTTGTATAAGTCGTTTTTGATTAGAGATTGATTAAATGTTAATTCAAGTTCCCAAGTCTTACCAATTAAAAGAAAATGCAGTAACTGACGAAAAACACTATAAAAGCAGGCGAAGCCTTTTAAAGCAAATGGGTTTTCTTGGCGCAGGTGCTCTTTTAAACCAGTCTTTTTCTAATCAAGCCAATGCGGGCTTTTTTGATAGTGAACCAGAGGTGTTTAACACCCAAACATTAAGGTTTAGTCCTGACATTCGCAATGAAAGCTTAGCGAGAACACCTGAAAGTAAGGTGATTAGTCATAACAATTTTTATGAATTTGGTACGAGTAAAACCGACCCGCAACAAAATGCTCAGCAATTTAATGTTAAACCATGGCAATTAAAGATATCTGGCGAGTGTGATAATCCTATCACGCTAGATTATGACGATTTAATGCAAATGTTCCCGTTAGAAGAGCGTATTTATAGAATGCGATGTGTCGAAGCTTGGTCAATGGTTATTCCTTGGATTGGTTTTTCACTTGCTGATTTAATTAAAAAAGTCGCACCGAACTCAAAGGCACAATATGTGGCATTTGAAACTCTATACGATCCAGAACAAATGCCAGGTCAGGCAAGTAGGAGAATCGGTGGGGGCGTAGAATACCCTTATGTTGAGGGGCTTAGGTTAGATGAAGCATTAAACCCTTTAGCATTGATGAGTGTTGGTTTGTATGGCAAAACATTACCACCTCAAAATGGTGCTCCTATTAGATTAGTTGTACCGTGGAAATACGGTTTTAAAAGCATAAAATCGATAGTGGGTATTAAGCTTGTCTCACAGCAACCGCCAACAACTTGGAATATTTTAGCTGCTAAAGAATACGGATTCTATGCCAATGTAAATCCAGAAGTTGATCACCCGAGGTGGAACCAAGCGAGCGAGCGGCGAATTACTACGGGTGGGTTATTTGCCCGTAATCGAATTGCAACGCAACCATTTAATGGCTATGGAGAAGAAGTCGCGGCACTATATAAAAATATGGATTTGCAAAAATATTATTAACTAACACTTTAGCAAGGTAGAAGTTGGCTTGAAAATGATCTTAAGAAATAAAGTGATGTTACTGAAAGTGCTTTTTCAATTGTCCGCTTTTATACCTTTAGTTTATCTTTATTTGGCAGCGTTTAATGACCAATTAGGTGCAGATCCTGTTGAAGCTGTTATTCATTTTACTGGTATTGGGGCATTTAACTTATTGCTCATTACCTTGTCGGTCACACCAATAGCCAAAACGTTTAAATTAGGCTTTTTAATACAAACCCGTCGATTACTCGGTTTATACGCTTTTACCTATGCATTATTGCATTTATTGAATTTTTTAGCTTTTGAGGTGCAGTTTGATTTTATGCTGTTTTTCTCAGAAATAATCGAAAGGCCTTATATTAATGTTGGATTAGTGGCATTTGTATTCTTAGTTGCACTTGCAATCACCTCTATCAATTTTATTCGAAAAAAAATGGGTAAGCGCTGGCAAATATTGCACAACTTTAATTATTTGATCGTCATTTTAGTGACTATTCATTTTTATTGGTCAGTAAAATCTGATGTCGTTGAACCAATAATTTATGGGGCGATTGTTTTATTTTTACTCTATTTTAGAATAACTAAATTTAAGCGTTGGTTTAAATAATTAATGCTGAAAGCCTAAGCATGTCAATGCGTTTATACCAATAGTCGCAATTTAAATACCACTTAACGAATTTCCCCTTGTCAGCCTTTAGTTGGGCTTGTTGTTCATCCTAAAAAGTAATATGGTCAAAATGTTAAATAATGCTGATTTATTTAAAAATAAGAATTAAAAAATATCATGAGATGACTAAACAGGAATAACTATGATGAAACCTAACTCAAGTAAGTTTGCGGTATCTTTACTCGCAATGACCATTTCGGTGTCATTGACTGCTTGCTTACAAAATGAAAAGCAAGATGCCAAAGTAACCATTAATAAAAATCCATTCCCGAGTACTTACCAAGCACTGCCACAGCAAACAACTATTATTAAAAATGCGACGGTACTAACTGGAACAGGTCAACGTTTAGAAAACACTGACGTGCTTATGGTTGATGGTAAAATTAAGGAAGTTGGTAGTAATTTATCAGCCCCTAATGCTATCGAAATTGATGGTGACAATAAGTGGGTGACTCCAGGTATTATTGATGTACATTCTCATTTAGGCGTGTACCCAAGCCCGAGTGTTGAGTCACACTCTGACGGTAACGAAATGACCAACCCAAACACTTCTGAAGTGTGGGCTGAGCACAGTGTTTGGCCGCAAGATCCTGGTTTTCAAGCCGCACGTGCTGGCGGCATAACAACGTTACAAATATTACCTGGTTCAGCGAACTTATTTGGCGGACGAGGCGTAACGTTGAGAAATGTGCCAAGTGAAACAACTCAGGGCATGAAATTCCCTGAAGCGCCTTACGGATTAAAAATGGCTTGTGGTGAAAACCCTAAACGTGTGTACGGTTCAAAAGATATTGCACCAGGTACACGTATGGGGAATGTTGCAGGCTATCGCCATGCTTGGGCACAAGCCACTGAATATAAAAGAGCTTGGGACAAGTACGAGGCAGATTATGCCGCTGGAAAAAATCCTAAAGCACCAACTCGTAATTTAACTAACGATACCTTAAAAGGTGTTTTAGACGGTGATATTTTAATACATAACCATTGTTATAAAGCAGAAGAAATGGCGGTAATGATTGATATCGGTAAAGAATTTAACTATCAATCAGGTACTTTTCATCACGCAATTGAAGGTTATAAAATTGCCGATTTGTTAGCCGAAAATGGAAATTGTGCCGCTATGTGGCCAGATTGGTGGGGCTTTAAAATGGAAGCTTACGATATGGTTCAAGAAAATGTTGCTATTGTCGATGCCGTTAAAAATTCATGCGCGATTGTTCATTCTGATTCGGCTACAACTATTCAACGTTTAAACCAAGAGGCAGGTAA
The DNA here is from genome assembly GCF_057543495.1 of Colwellia sp. SU-HH01217. Taxonomy (NCBI): domain Bacteria; kingdom Pseudomonadati; phylum Pseudomonadota; class Gammaproteobacteria; order Alteromonadales; family Colwelliaceae; genus Colwellia; species Colwellia sp. SU-HH01217. The sequence goes on from NZ_BAAJLX010000006.1 coordinate 164,037, forward strand.
GGTGATGTATAGCGCTAACCAAAATGGTTTTGACTTAAAAGCGCAAGATGCGATTACTTGGATTACTTTAAATGCTGCTAAATCTTTAGGCGTTGATAAGAAAACAGGTAGCTTGGAGACAGGTAAGAATGCTGATGTTGTCCTTTGGAATCAAAACCCATTTAGTGTTTATGCACAAGCTGAGCAAGTGTTCATTGATGGCGCGAAAGTATATGACCGTTTTGACGAAAAATACCAAGCTCAAAGCGACTTTATGCTAGGTCAGTATAGTATTGATTCAGATAAAGTGAAGTCATCAAATACCAGTAAAGTAACTGAGCAAGGAGAATAACATGAGTTTTATCAAGCAAATTTTGCCAGTTAAGTTATTAACAATGACATTAGGTATGGCTGTTTTATCAAGTAGTTTATCGATTCAAGCTCAAAGCTTAGCGATTACAAATGCAACTGTGTATACGGTGACTGAGCAAGGCGTTTTAAATAATGCGACGGTAATCGTTGAAGATGGAAAAATTACTGCAATCAATCCAAACTCTGTTGATGTAGACGTTACCATTGACGCTAAAGGGAAAATTTTAACGCCAGGTTTTATCGGTTCTATGAATCAATTAGGTTTGATTGAAGTTGGTGCCGTGTCAAGAACGCGTGATGCAAGCGATAAAAAAGCAGACATTACCTTCGATGCAAGTTTAGCATTTAATCCTAAAACTACGGTGATTCCATACAGCCGCAAAGGTGGAATTACGCGCAATATTGTTACCCCTAACGGTGGTGAAAGCATGTTTAAAGGTTTTGCTTTCGCTGCTGATTTATCTGGTGACTTTGACAGTGTGATTGATAGCAAAAGTGCTGTAGTTGTTGATTTAGGTGCTAAAAGCAAAGGCTCTAGGGCGTTGGAGTTACAAGCATTAAGTCAGCAACTTGAAGATGCGTCAAAAAAATTAACGGATGAGGAGTCTTCTAAAGATGATAAGAAAGAATCACTTAAAAGAGATGAAAAAATCATTAATTCGTTGTTAGCTGGTGAAATCCCTTTATTGGCTTATGCTGACAGAGCGACTGATTTATTAACGTTAATTAACTTAAAGAAAGAGTTTAATTTAAACCTAATTATTGCAGGTGCTGCTGATGGCATTTTAGTGAGTAAGCAATTAGCTGATGAAAACATCGTTGTTGTTGTCAGCGTGATGAGAAACTTACCTGACAGTTTTGACTCATTGCATACTTCTCTTGCTAGTGCTGCTGAATTAACTCAAGCAGGTGTTAAAGTTATTTTATCTGTAAATGATGCACATAATATTTATCAACTGAGATATGATGCAGGCATCTCAGTGGCTAACGGTCTTTCAAAAGACGCTGCTTTAGCTGCTATTACTCGTAATGTTGCTGATACGTTTAGTCTTAATGCTGGCCGAATAGCTACAGGGTATGATGCTGATCTTGTTTTATGGAGTGCCGATCCTTTTGAGCTAAGCACTCATGTAGAAAAAATGTGGATAGCAGGCGAAGAAGTATCAACTACCAGTAGACAAGATGCACTGCGTAAACGTTATACTACTGACAGTGATATGCCTAGAGCTTATATAAAATAGGGCATTAGTTATAATAATAACGATGACTAATAAGCTTTGAAAACGCTATTCATTTGAATGGCGTTTTTTTTGCTCGATAAAAAACAATGAAATTGCTATGGTTAACATAATCGAAAAATCAATGCATTTCATTTGGTTAATAACTCAATATGCACTCATTAATTGTTTTTGCCTTTCTTATACTTTTTTCTTCCACAGCTTTTGACGTTATTGCTAAACAAAGGCCTAAAGTAGGCCTAGTGCTTAGTGGTGGTGGCGCTAAAGGTGCTGCACATATTGGTGTTTTAAAGGTATTAGAGCAACATAATGTGCCTATTGATTACGTTGTTGGTACAAGTATAGGAGCCTATGTTGCTGGCTTGTATGCACTAGGTTACACTCCGTCAGAAATTGAAAAAATAATGTTAGGCCTTCCTTGGGAAAACAGTTTTACCGATTCAGTACCTCGGCAATCTTTGCCATTCAGAGAGCAAGCACTCAGAGATAAATATAATATTGTTTTAAGGTTAGGTTATAGCGATAAAACTTTTAAAGCACCTACAGGATTACTTTTAGGGCAAAATTCTACTCAATTATTAAGGTTGTCAACTGATGTTATTGCAGAGTTTAGCTCTTTTGACCAATTGGCAATTCCTTATCGTGCAGTAGCCACTGATTTATCAACCGCCAAAGCTGTTGTTCTAGACTCTGGCAGTATCACTGAAGCAATGAGTGCATCAGCAGCTGTTCCTAGCATTGTTGAGCCTGTTGTTATTAATGGGCAAATGCTCGTTGATGGTGGAATTTCCAATAACATGCCTGTTGATGTCATTAGAAAAATGGGTGCAGATAGAATTATCGCAGTTGATATAGGCTCTCCTTTAGCTGATCAAGATCATATAAAAGATACTGTTGATGTATTGAATCAACTTTCAACGATTTTAACCAATAATACAACCTTACAGCAGGTGGCACAGCTTAGAGATAACGACTTGTATATTCGCCCTAAAATTGATGGGTTGAGTACCACTGATTTTTCAATAATGCCGCAAGCGTTAACATTAGGTGAAGAAGCAGCAAGAGCTGAGGCCAATAACTTAGCCTCTTTTAGTGTGAATGATGAACAATATGCCAGTTATTTGCAGCAAAAATCACTTAAAAGTCAGTCATGGTTTCAAGCGAAAGCGCAACCTATTGTTGCTATTGACTATGAAAATTATTCCACCGTTCATGAAGCGATTATTGCTGAATATTTTGCGATTAATGTCGGAGATGTTGTTACTAAAGAGCAACTCAAGCAGGCTATAGATCGTGTTTATGCATTAAATAGATTTGAACGAGTTAATGCTGAATTTATTGATACTGAGTATGGTAGAAAGCTCTTATTGATTCTTCATGAGAAGTCGTGGGGGCCTGATTTTTTGCACTTTGGTTTTAGCTTACAAACTGATTTTTCTGAAAATACCGTGATCGCTATAGATACTGCTTACATTAAAAATGATGTAACTGAAAATGGTGGGCAATGGAAAAACGAATTATCACTGGGCTGGGAAACCCGACTTGCTACAGAGTTCTATCAGCCTCTAGGGCTTGATCAAGTTTTGTACTCAAGAACTGGAATCGAGTATACCCAAGATAAATGGGCTCAGTCTTATCAAAGAACAGAGGTGACTAACTCGTATGTTTTAGCGCAATCGGGCCTTGGATATAATTATTCCAATCAAGGCTTTATTGAGCTGGGCTTATTAGTTGAACCAGGTGATATGAGCTTTGAAGATAAAGTATTAGAAGATATAGACTACCTTTCTTACGGGGGGTATTTATCATTTGGTTACGATAACTTAAATAGTATTAACTTCCCAACAAGCGGTAATAAGTTTTCTTTGGACTTTTTTTTTACAAAAGATAGATATAAGCAAGAACTTATTGAAGACACTTCTGATCATGCCTTAGTCGTCAATTTTGATTGGCGAGGTGCCTTTGGTTTCAATAATCATACCTTTTTAGGGATAGCATCAATAGTAACTGTTGAAAATGATATTGATTTCTCTATGCATGTAACTTCATTAGGTGGTTTTTTAAACCTTTCTGGTTTTGAAAAAGACTCCTTAATTGGTAATCATAAAGCATTTGCTGCTATTGCTTATCAGTATGATTTAGGTAGAAAAGTACCAGGTGGTACTGATTTACCTATTTATATAGGGACCAGTTTAGAAGCGGGTAATGTATGGGGTGGTTTAGGTTCTATAGAGCTTAATGATTTAATTACTTCCGGCAGTGTATATTTAGGCACTGATACACGTTTTGGTCCTGCGGTTATTGGCTTAGGGTATGCTTCTGAAGGTGAGAGTACAATTTTTATCTCTTTTGGAAAAAACTGGTAACTTGTTTTGAGCAAACGAAAGTGAGTCTGAATGAACAAATGAATACTTTTATACTTACTTTCTAACGGTTTATTATTTAAAGTATTTAAAAGATGCTTTTTAAAAATGAGATAAAAGAATGACGGTACAACTAGCGTCAAACCAATTTGGCCAAGTAGACAGTATAAAGTTAGCCGATAATATTGATGGTTTAGAGATAAAACATCAATATTGCCAAGCAAAAATAAGCTTGCACGGCGGTCAAGTACTGATGTGGCAACCAATAGAACATCAGCCAGTTTTTTGGTTAAGCAAATCCTCAAGTTATCAAAAAAATAAAGCGATACGTGGAGGAATTCCTCTTTGTTGGCCATGGTTTGGCAGTCATCATAATGATCCTGAAAATAAAGCCGGAAATCATGGTTTTGCACGTCAACAAACTTGGCAAGTTGAATCGATAGCGATTACCGACAATGATGTTGTCGTTAAATTGATGTGGCAAGGAGAGAATATGCATGACTTATTCCCTATTGCTTGTCAGATCAAACAAACGCTAGTTTTTGGTGAAAAATTTAGCCAACAACTTGAAATGATCAATTTAAGTGAAAGTGAAATAGCCTACACAGGCGCTTTGCATAGTTACTTTTCTGTTAGCGATCCTCAACAAATAAAAATAGCGGGATTATCGGCCTTAAAGTTTGCTGATAAATTAACTGGTGAAATGCGAGACAAAGAAGTGTTTATTAATGGTGTAGGGCCTGTTGATCGAATTTATTACATAGATAATGCTGATAGCCGAACTATGTGTCTAGTAGATGAAGGATTACGCCGAACCATTAAAGTTGTTGCAGAAAATACTCAACAATGGGTTTTTTGGAACCCAGGAGAAAAATTAGCTAACAATATGGCAGATATTCATAACCAAGGTGAGCAAGAATTTGTTTGTTTAGAAGCGGCAAATACACAGCCTCAAATGTTACCAGCACACACTAGTACTGTTATCAGTCAAACAATTGAGGTTTTTGGTAATAATTAACTTGAGCTCGGCTTAACAAATATTTTTCTAGCAGCTATTTTTCCTTACTTCTTCGTTAAATTTCTTGCAATAGGCCAGCTATTGACGCGAAATTTGCTTTGAATTAAGAAAAACTATCGAGCTAGAGTGGAGTAAAATAATTATTTATCTATTTTTCAAACTGTTAACCATCTCTTAAACCGAGTTCAGGTTAATTAATTGGCTTTAATTCACGCGCAAATGTTTGTGCAATAACATTTGCGTGAATGGTATTTTTAGATAAAAGCCTCTAGGGAGAGTCATAAACGGCTTTCCGTTTTTGTCAAACGCTTGTGTTTTAGCCTGACTATTTGCCGCTTTTGGCCTTAACTGAAGTACTTGGCCATGCTTACCTTGAATGTTTTCAACATCTCCTAACACTATCATGTCGGTTAACTCTTGCCAGTCCATAGCCAATAAATGTTCTTCTTCTGCAGAAGGAGACCAGAGAAAGGATGTGCCGACAATGCGATCTTTTAAAGCAAGAGATTTATCACTTAATACTGGCACCCATAGCACTTTGGCAAGCTTTTTACGTACATAGCTTGTTTGCCATGTTACACCCACTAAACCTGTTAAAGGTGCAACACTGACAAACGTTGTTTCTAATGGCTTTCCTTGGCTGTTAATGGGTAAGGACTTTAATTCTATTCCAAGTTCAGGGAAATCCGGCTCAGGTCTCGAGCCTGCACTTGCTCCTAAAACATGTTCAAGCAGTAAACCAATCCACCCTTTATTTTTCAGTAAGTTCTCAGGTATTTCTATTGCTGCTTGTTTTGCAATTTCACCCAAGGTTTTTCCTGCTAGAGCTTGCGCTCTTTCCAATAATTGGTGCTCGGTTGTTGGTGATGAGGTTTTATTGGGCATGATAATTAAATGGCGGATTTTATAAGGAAAACTCTTTATTATCATCCTGTACCACGGCAAATAAAACAAGTATTTATTTGCTAGAAAGCTCAGTTTGTGGAAGAATCAACTTAACTATTTTTTTTGAATCGTCAGGAGTTCCTGTGATCGATGCCGAAGGCTATCGCGCCAATGTCGGCATAGTAATAATCAATGACAGGGGACAAGTATTTTGGGCTAAAAGGTTTGGACAACACTCATGGCAGTATCCACAAGGTGGAGTTGACGAGGGTGAAAGTGCAGAGCAAACCATGTACAGGGAGCTTCATGAGGAAGTTGGTTTAAAACCTGAACATGTGAAAATTGTGGCCACAACCAAACATTGGCTAAGATATAAATTACCAAAACGTTATATAAGGCATGACAGTAAACCCGTTTGTATTGGACAAAAACAAAAGTGGTTTTTATTAAAGCTCACTGCACCAACGTCTGCAGTTAATTTATTGCACAGTTCCCATCCAGAATTTGATGATTGGCGCTGGGTAAGTTACTGGTATCCAGTACGACAAGTGGTGTCATTTAAACGGGACGTTTATCGTAAAGTGATGAAAGAGTTTGCGCCAATAGCAATGTCTCATCACCGTCAAGACAGACGTAAACGCCGCGCCTGATTATTATTGTGTTGATTTCCGATCTGTTATAAACAGATCGGTTCTTTAATCTACTCTATTTCAACCCACATACTAATGGAATGATATGCTAACCTCTTTGCGACAAATTGTGCTCGAATTTAGTCAGAACTCTGAACTAGAAAGTGCGCTTTTTCGCATGGTTAGCCAAGTTAAATCAGCAATGAACACCGATTGTTGTTCAATATATTTAGCGGACTATCAAAGCCAGCATTTTATTTTAACAGCCTCAGATGGTTTAGCTGAGAAGTCACTTGGGCACACTACTATTGGCTTTTCAGAAGGGTTAATTGGCTTAGTCGGGCAGCGAGAAGAGCCAATAAATATTGCCGATGCTAAAAATCATCCTCATTTCCTTCACACCCCAGAAGTAGAAGAAGACAATCTCAGTTCTTTTCTTGGTGCGCCTATTATCCATCAACGTAAAGTTTTAGGTGTTTTGACGATCCAACAAAAAGACACTCGCGCCTTTAATGAAGATGAAGAAGCCTTTTTAGTGACTTTATCAGCTCAACTTGCAACTTCATTAGCTAATGCCGAAGCGAGAGGTGTGTTAGGGCAAAGTTTAGAAAATGGTAAATGGCTAAAACAGTTAAAAGGCGTTTCTGGGGCACCTGGTATTGCGCTCGGCCAAATGGTTACTATTCAACCAAAAGCAGATCTTGCGAGTATTTCACTGGAAAGAATTAACGCGAACAGTAACCGAGCGATCGAATTAGCGGCGTTTAAGGAGTCGGTTACTCAAACACGTACAGACTTTGAACAGATGAGTATAAAACTCAGTGGCATTATTCAAGACGATAGTTTAGGTATTTTTGAGTTTTATAAACAACTGCTTGAACCGACCAATCTTGGAGTTGAAATATCTGAAAAAATTCAACAGGGTTGGAATGTACAAAGCGCATTAAAATTAGTGATTGATTTTTACGTTGTGCAATTTGAAGCCTTAGATGATCCATACTTACGTGAACGAGTAAGTGATATTAAAGATTTAGGGAACCGCCTGCTGTTTAATTTACAACAGCAAAATCAATTTGATAAACACTTGCCTGAGCAATTTATTCTAGTCGCTGAAGATGTAACTGCTTCCATGTTGGCAGAGTATCAACATAAGGGGTTGCTGGGGATTGTATCTTTGTGTGGTTCGAATAACTCACATGCCGCTATTTTAGCTAGAGCGTTAGATTTACCTGCAATTATGGGGGTTGAGTCAATCCCTCTTGGCCAACTTAATAATCAAGAAGCGATAATTGATGGCTATAGTGGTGAGCTATTTGTTGCACCCAACGAGTTGTTAAAAAAAGAATACTTATTATTGCTAAAAGAGGAACACACGCTCACTGAAAAAGTTAGAGAAGTGACCCATCTGCCAGCGATAACAAAAGACGGACGAAGTATTGAAGTACTTTTAAATGCTGGTTTATCTACAGGCTTTGAACATTCGAAACACTCTGGAGCCATAGGTATTGGTTTATATCGCACTGAAATTCCCTTTATGAGTCGTAACAGCTTCCCGACTGAGCAAGAACAAACTAAGTTATATAAAGAAGTCTTAAGTGTTTTTCCGCAACAGGCGGTAACTATGCGAACACTTGATGTTGGGGGAGATAAATCATTGCCTTATTTTCCTATTCTTGAAGACAACCCTTTTTTAGGTTGGCGAGGCATTAGAATAACCCTAGATCACCCTGAGATATTCTTAGTACAAGTTCGAGCAATGATCAGAGCGAGCTACGACACCAGAAACTTAGAGATAATGCTGCCGATGATTTCAGGTGTTGCAGAAGTCGATGATGCCATCAGGTTAATAAACCAAGCCTACTTTGAATTATCCTCCGAAATGTTTTTAGAAAATGGCCAAGTTTTACCTCGTCCCAAAATTGGCATAATGCTAGAAGTACCTAGCGTTATTTTTCAATTGAAAGAGCTAGCTCAACGAGTCGACTTCTTCTCTGTGGGAAGTAACGATTTAACGCAATACCTCTTGGCAGTTGATCGCAATAATAGCCGGGTGGCTAATTTATATGATGCCTATCATCCCGCTGTTTTAAGGGCGTTAAATCAAATTGCAAGTGAGTCAGCGAAATATCTTGTTCCACTCAGTTTATGTGGAGAATTAGCAAGTGAGCCTGCGGGCGCATTATTATTATTAGCTATGGGCTACGATAAGCTCAGTATGAACCCGCACAATATAGCTAAAATTAAATGGGTTATTCGGCATGTAGAATATCAACGCAGTAAAGCTATTTTATCTCATGCGCTTTCTTTTAGTACTGCCAAACAAGTACGGAGCTATTTAAATGAACAACTCGAGCAATTAGGTTTAGGTGGGTTTGTAAGGGCAGGGATGTGATGACTATTGAGCAAGTCGAATGTTCTTAACCGTCTTTATTATTTGCTTAGCTATCGGTAGTGTTGTTGGCTTTCTTGCTGGACTTCTAGGGATCGGCGGTGGCTTAATTATTATACCGAGCTTAATATATTTACTTCCATTAATCCAAATAGAGCCACATGTGGTAATGCCTATCGCGTTAGCTACTTCACTAGCGTCAATTGTTGTTACTTCTTCATCTGCGGCAATTATTCATAACAAACAAAACAATATTCCTTGGAAGCTTGCTAAAGTTTTAATGGCCTTTGTTGCTCTTGGTGCATTAATTGGTGCTTACATCGCATCTATTTTATCTGCAAAAGTATTAACGACATTTTTTGCTAGTGCAGTACTTGTACTGGCGCTTTACATGTTGGCGTCAACCCGAATTGATACTAATCATGTTATGCCAGGAAAACTACTCTTACGTTGTTTAGGACTTTTTACGGGTATATTAGCCAGTTTAATGGGGATTGCTGGCGGCGTTGTTTTAGTACCAACATTAAGTTATTTTGGTTTACCGCTTCGTCAAACAATAGGCGTTGCTACAGTCTGTGGGGTTATGGTAGCGGTATTTGGCTCGGCGGGCTACATTGTTAGTGGGTGGGGGAAAGCAGACTTGCCAGAGTGGAGTTTTGGTTATGTATACATTCCCGCATTGCTAGGCATTGTGATCAGTTCATCATTTTTTGCTCGTTATGGTGTACGCTTAGCGACAAAACTCCCCGTAAAGTTGTTAAAGAAATTATTTGCTGGCTTTCTTATTTTAGTTGCACTTAAAATGATTTTTTCTTAACAGATAAAATATATAATCAACTTGATAAAAATTAACAAACGTTAAAAGAGATAACATGAAACAATATTTAGACTTACTCGAAGATGTATTGACCAACGGTTCCTTAAAAGAAGATAGAACAGGTACAGGTACTCGCTCTGTTTTTGGTCGTCAATACCGTGTTGATTTGTCAAAAGGTTTCCCTTTATTAACCACTAAAAAAGTTTTCTTTAAAGCCGTAGTTAATGAACTCCTGTGGTTTCTTTCAGGTAGTACCAATATTAATGACTTAGATGCAAAAATATGGAATGAATGGGCACTGGAAGATGGCTCACTTGGTCCCGTTTATGGTAAACAATGGACTGCATGGGAAACAAAAGACGGAAGTACTATTAACCAAGTAGACTATGTGATTGATCTACTGAAAAATAATCCCAGTTCAAGGCGTATTTTATTTCATGGTTGGAATGTTGAATACTTACCTGATGAAAAACTAACCCCTCATGAAAATGCTCGCCAAGGTAAAATGGCTTTACCGCCTTGTCATTTACTTTATCAATTTCAAGTTATTGATAATAAATTAAACTTGATGTGTACTATTCGCTCGAATGATCTCTTTTTAGGTCACCCATTTAATACAGCACAGGCGGCATTATGGGTGTATATGTTAGCTCAACAATGTGATTTAGAAGTCGGCGAGTTAGTGATGAGTATCGGTGACGCGCACATATATTCTAATCATATTGAACAGGTGAAATTGCAATTAGCTCGTACACCTACAGCACTTCCACAGTTAAAGTTAACGCGTAAACCTGCATCAATTTACGACTACAAACTCGAAGATTTTGAGTTAATTGGATACGAGCCTCAAGCAACAATTAAAGCACCTGTTGCTATTTGATTGAGTATCCTATTCTTTTAGTTTAACAAACACCTGTTGTGGATAATATTATGTTTAGGTATGTTTTTAGTTTTACTGGTGTCGATAAGTTACAATTTTTAAAGGGTCTATGATGGCAATTCGTTATTTTTTAATCATTTTATTAAGTCTGTTGATTACAGCATGTTCTGACTCAGGTGCCGAGTTAGATGAAAACTTCGGCCAAGCAAAGGTACGAGATCGTATAGTTGAAGAAAACACGCCACTAGCGTCAATATTTTTAAATGACGTAAAACCAATATTAGAAAATCGGTGTGTAGTTTGCCATGGCTGTTACGATGCGCCTTGCCAATTAAAACTATCTTCGCCCGAAGGCATTGATAGAGGTATTTCTCCTGAAGATGTTTTTGGCACAAGATTTGATGAGGTTGAGCCAACAAGACTGTTTATTGATGCTAAAACAACTCAAGCTTGGCGAGATAAAAAATATCCTTTTAAGCCGGTATTAAATGAACGAAGCCAAACTCCAGAGGCTAACTTGCATGGCAGTGTATTGTACCGCATGCTTGAGCAAAAAAATCATCACCCATTACCTACAACAGAAACATTACCTGATAGTTTTGATTTTTCGTTAACACGATCACAAACTTGTTCAAGCATTGAAGCACTTGACGAGTATCAAGAGGATTATCCTTTAGCAGGTATGCCTTATGGTTTACCCGCAATTAACACAGATGAGTTTTCAGTACTGAAAAATTGGTTAAGACAAGGTTCGCCAATGGCGCAACCTAAAGCTTTAACGTCAAGTATTAAGCGTCGTGTTGCTGATTGGGAAAAACGACTAAATGGCTCAGATAATAAGTCAGTATTGATAGGTCGATATTTATATGAACACTTATTTTTAGGGCACTTATATTTTTCAGAAGAAAACGTTAAACCAGATGATTTGCCTATTTATTTTAATTTAGTTCGCTCAAAAACGCCTCCTGGTGAAGATATTGATGAAATAGCGACACGACGCCCTTATCAAAACCCAAAGGTAGATAAGTTCTATTATCGCCTTCGACAAGAAACTGGCACTATTTTAGATAAAACTCATATGCCTTATGCATTAGATAAAGCCCGAGCTAGTCGATGGGATGAACTGTTTTATCAAAACAATTTTACAGTAGCGTTTTTACCTGACTACGAACAAAGTAACCCTTTTAAAGTGTTTGCTTCGATACCTGCAGAAGCTCGTTATCAATTTATGCTAGATAATGCTCAGTTTTTCATTGATGGCTTTATCAAGAGTCCATCGTGTCGAGGACAAGTTGCATTAAGTGTTATTCAAGATAAGTTTTGGGTGTTTTTTGAAGATCCCAAAAACTTGCATTCTGCCGGTTATTCGAACTTTATCTATCAACAATCTAATAATTTAGAGGTACCTTCTGATTTTAGTGTTCATCATTTTACCATGACAAGTTGGTCAACATTTTCTAAGAAAGAAAAAGCTTACATAGATGCGCAAAAAGAGGCATTAAGTAAAAAAGAAATCGCTCATAAGTTTTTAGGTGTAGATACTATTTACAAAGGTAATGAGAACGCTAGCCTAACAGTCTTTAGAAACCTTGATAGTGGGATTGTACTTAGTGGTTTACATGGAGAGACACCTAAAACTGCTTGGTTAATAAATTATCCTATTTTTGAACGTATTCATTATTTATTAGTGGCTGGTTTTGATATTTATGGCCCTGTTCGTCATCAATTACTTTCTCGTTTATATATGGATTTTTTACGCATAGAAAGTGAAATGTCTTTTATAACCCTGTTGCCTAAAGATGAGCGAAAATCAGAAATAAAAAGTTGGTATCTCGACTCGACTGAAGAACTTGATAGCTATTTGCACGATTCAAATTTCTTTTTTGACCAAGATAATTCAATTGAATATCAAACAGCAGATCATAAAAATGAAATTTTAACGCGTTTACGAACACGTTATTACGATAGTTTGGGAACCAAACAAGCGCATAAAAGCGGGCACTCCTTAGTGACAGTTACAGAAGGAGCGTTAGCTCAACTTCAGCAGCTGTCTAATTTAGCAATCCAACAGTTAGGGCAAATTAGCTTTATTTATGTTGAGGATGAGCAAGGTAATCAATCCAGTTATAGTTTATTGCGCCATAATGCTTATAAAAATATTGCGAGTTTATTGTTTTCAGAAAGTAATCATCGGCCAGAGTTAGACAAAGCCGAGCTATTTCATGGTTATGTTGGCAGTTACCCTCAAATAATATTTAATGTTAAACAAAAACAACTACCCGAGTTTGTTCGCCAATTTAAAGCTGTTACAGATGAGAAAAGCTATAACAATTTACTCGATAATTTTGGCATCCGCCGAACTCATCCTGATTTTTGGCTCTATAGCGATAAAGTTCATCAAGTTCACAAAAAAGATAATAAAATCGTTTATGGGCTTTTTGACTATAACCGTTTAGAAAATAGGTAACTAAAAATAGAGTTATAAAAAATAAAAGTGAGACAAGGGGGTAAACCTTGTTAAATGTTTTTTTACAGACTAATAAAAATAAATGGAAGAAATATGTCAGATAATGCACAACCAGTAAAAGATAAAGCAGAACAACCTAATGCTTTACAGGCTGTCGCTGCACAAGATCCAGTAAAAAAAATCACTCGATATTTTTTACTTGTCACTGTGTTTGTTTTAATTTGGTATATTATTGCTGATCGCCATGCACCATGGTCTGATCAAGCACGAGTACAAACCTATATCATTCCTATTGTTCCTCAAGTCTCAGGCCGAATAACACAGGTCCATGTTACACAAGATCAAATCGTTGAAGCAGGTGATGTTTTATTTGAGATAGACACCAGCGATTATCAATTAGCTGTGGAAAATGCTGAAGCAACGCTAGAGTTAACTGGGCAAGAGATTGGCGCCGGAATGGCCGCTGTAGTAACTGCTCAAGCACAGTTAGTAGTAGCAGAAACCAATGTAGAACATGTTAAAGCACAAAGTGCACGTGTTTTTGAGTTGGAGGAGAAAAACGTACTCTCGCATTCAGACGGCGATAAAGCACGTGCCGCCATTAAAGAAAGTGAAGCACAAGTAGTAAGTGCGAATGCTAATTTAGATAAAGCAAAACAAGCCTTAGGTCCAGAAGGAAATAAAAATCCACGCATTCGCGCGGCAATGGCAAAATTAAAAAAAGCACAGCTTGATTTAAGCCGAACTCAAATCGTAGCTCCAGGAAAAGGAGGAATTACCAACCTTCAAATTGATACTGGGTATTTTTCGAATGCTGGTGCACCGGCCATGACATTTGTTGAATATGGTAATGTGTGGATACAAGTGAATTTACGTGAAAATAATTTGGCAAACCTAGCCGTTGGTAATGCTGTTGATATTTCATTAGACGTGAATCCAGGGACTATTTATAAAGGTAAAATTAGTACAATAGGTTTTGCGGTAGAAACCTCGAAAACTGGCGCAATTGGTGGCTTAGCTAATGTAGAAAAATCAACAGGCTGGCTTCGTGATGCGCAGCGTTTTCCTGTAATGATCACTTTTGATGATGACTCTGCAAAAGGAATGTTGCGTTTGGGGGGACAGGCTGATGTGCAGGTATATACTGGTGATAACTGGTTTGTTAATTCAATGGGTTGGATTTGGATAAGAGTACTTAGCGTACTGTCTTATGTTTACTAGCTCTCATTTATGCCCTGACTGGCTGAGCAAAATATTTGCAAGTGCTACGCATATGCGCACGCTGCGCTTTGCTTTGGGTGTAACGTTATCTTGTGCGCTAGCTTATGGAATAGATTGGCCGTTAGCGTTTTTAATGCCTATTTTTACTGCATTAATTTTAGCAATGCCTTTACCCAAGCCATCAGTTAGGGCTAGCCTCAACAATATGTTAAGCACGCTTAAGGCTTTTGCTGTAGGGCTTGGTTTTTCATTATTTTTTTTACAGTTTCCTATTGCTTATCTGTTGTTACTTGCCGTTGTTTTATTCCACCTTTATTATTATTTAAATCGTGGTGGTTCATTTTGGTTTACCTTAATGTCAATAATCGCTATTTTGGTATTACCTATGATTGCCAACAGCCATGAGGGACTAGCCATTAGTTTTTCAATGGGTTTTGTTTATTCAAGTTGGCTAACGATCGCTATGCTTTGGATTGCTCACTATGTATTCCCTGATCCAAGTTTTACTCACTTCCCTGTTAAACCTAAATACAATAATAACTATTCAAATGTTGCCGCGAAACGTGCTTTAAAAAGTACCCTAGTTGTTTTTCCTATTGCTGCATTGTTCATTACTTACGGGCTCAGTGATTATTTGTTAATTATGACTTTTTCAGCAATATTTACGCTAAAACCTGACTTAAGCGAGGGAAAGGCTGCGGGGAAAAACTCATTGTTTTCGACTTTACTTGGAGGGTTGTTTGCCTGGTGTTTTTATTGGCTAATTGTCGCTGTACCTTTATTTCATTTTTACTTGTTATTGCTTTTTGTCACGAGTTTATATTTCGGTCAGAAAGTTTTTGTCGGAAATAACCTGTCAAAGTATTACAGCTCAGGCTTTATTGCTTTGTTGATTATTATTAACAGTAGCATGTCGGTTGATGCTAACTTTAATGCTATTTTTATTCAGCGTATTTTACTCATATCGGGCGCTATTGTTTATATTGTGTTTGCATTAAGATTTTTGGAACGCTACTTTTTTAAGTCACCTTAAGTATACTCTAATGGCTAATTATTGAGGGATTAACCATGCATTTTGATAAATTTAGCGAATAACTGCTCTTCACTTTCTCCATAGTTTTTATCGGGTTTAATACAATCTATGGGACAAACACTCACACAGGTAGGTTTATCATAATGACCGATACACTCTGTGCATTTATCAGCATTAATTTCATATATTTCAGCACCTAAAGTAATCGCTTGATTAGGACACTCTGGATCGCACATATCGCAATTTATACAAGAGTTTAAGATTGTTAATGCCATTATATACCGTTGCCTATCAGGCTTATATTTACTTTAGATTGTTCAATTTGTTTTAAATCTGCTCAGATTAACTCGATTTAAAGGGTTGACGAGTATTTGTGTCATCATCAAGAAAACGCATAAGAATGCCATAAGTTAAATCTAATTGTGTGGCTAATGAAATACTCACTTGGTGACCAGAGCCCTTAGCATCAAGAATAACATCGCCTTTTGTGGACTCCATGTGTGTTAACGTAAAGGTTATATTGCCCTTGGGAGTCATCAGCTCTAATTCATCACCAACTAAAAATTTATTTTTAACGTCAATATCGACTAAACCATTGTTATTATTTCGACCAATCACTTCACCAACAAATTGTTGAGAGTTACTTTTAGAATAACCGTATTCATAATTTTGAGTGTCACTATGTCGATGACGCTGTAAAAAACCAGAAGTGTAACCTCTATGCGCTAAATGTGTTAAGTCAGCACTATGTTTTGGGTTAAATGGTTTTTCATTGATAGCATCAACAATAGCTTGGTGATAAATTTGTGCGGTTCGTGCGCAATAGTAAAAGGATTTTGTCCGGCCTTCAATTTTTAGCGAATGGATACCCATTTTTATCAATCGCTCAACATGCTCTACAGCTCGAAGATCTTTTGAATTCATAATATAAGTACCATGTTCATCTTCATAAGCAGGCATGTACTCACCTGGTCTACCTTCTTCTTGTAGTAGTACTACCTCATCAATGAGATCTTCTGTTGGTAAAACAAGGTCGGTCTCAGGAGTCATTACTACTGGAGGCTCAGCGGCGATGATGTCACCACTTTCTGTTTCTTTTGCCGCATGAATATCATATTTCCAACGACATGAATTGGTGCAAGTTCCTTGGTTAGGATCACGCTTATTGATATAGCCAGACAGCAAGCAACGCCCAGAATATGCCATGCATAATGCGCCATGAACAAATACTTCTAATTCAATATCAGGGCAGTGAAAGCGTATGTCTTCAATTTCATCTAATGATAATTCTCTTGAAAGAATTACTCGCTCTATACCTTGTTTTTGCCAAAACTGTACCGTTGCCCAGTTTACGGCATTAGCTTGGACTGATAAGTGAATTGGCATGTCAGGAAAGTTTTCCCTTACCATCATGATCAACCCAGGATCTGACATGATTAATGCATCGGGTTTCATCGCAATAACAGGTGTTATATCTTTAATAAAGGTATTAATTTTTCCATTATGTGGTGCAATATTGTTTACCACATAGAATTTCTTACCACGAAGGTGGGCCTCTTCAATACCTTTTGCTAGATTCTCTAATGTAAATTCATTATTACGAACTCTTAAAGAGTAACGAGGTTGCCCTGCATATACCGCATCTGCGCCATAGGCAAAGGCGTAACGCATGTTTTTCAAACTTCCTGCGGGTGATAGTAGCTCAGGTTTATACATAATGGTTGCTGTAACAGAATTAACAATGTTGGTTAGTATAAAAATATGGAGAGTGTTGGGGAAATTTTTTGCGCGCTATCTAGTCAAAACATCGAGCTTTGTTGATTTATATCAATTGAAGAGAGTTTTTCAACGCACAGAAGAAAAATTCGTGAATGTATAAAGAAATAAAGCACTAATTTTATTGGCTTAGTTCACTAGTTATGTGCTACTTTTTAAAGAGTATTTAAGGATAACAAGGTAAATTACATGGCCACAGAAAATGCGTTATACACTATTTTACTCGAAAAAATAAAACAAGACGCTTTAGTACTTCCAACATTACCCAAAATTGCTTTACAAGTAAGAACCGCTGCTGATGATCCTGATGTAAATTTAAGCCAGATGGCAGAGATAATTAGCCACGATGCTGCACTTTCGTTAGGTATGCTTAAAGTATCAAATAGCGCCTTATTAGGTCGTTCTATAAAGGTTGAATCAGTGCATCAAGCCGTGACACGCATTGGCTTAAGACAAATTAAAAGTATTGCCACAGCGATGGCTATTGAACAAGTTTTTGTTTCTGAAAACGAAATCGTTTCGATGTATTTGAAAAAAACATGGGAAAAAACGATTAATGTCGCCTCGGTTGCCATTAGTTTAATTACGTTTTATTTACGAGATAACAAACATAGTCATTTAACGTTAGACACCTTAACTCTTGCGGCTTTAGTACATAATGTCGGGGTGTTACCCATATTAACTGAAGCTGAAAATCACCCTGATATTTTTGCTAATCCAACATTTTTGCAACAAGCAATTGGTAAACTCTCGTCTAAGATAAGTGCAGCAGTAACTTATGCTTGGGGGTTTTCAGATGAGTTTATTGAAATTGTCGAAAGTTGGAGTGATTTAACCGTTTTACCTCAAGATGTGCATTATTTAGATTTTATCCGTGCAGGGGCTATTTATCATGGTGTATTTAAAAATGAAAATACCCGAGGAGTACTTTTAAATAACTATGTTAATAAAGGTATTATGCCGGATGAAAATTTCATGCAAAGTGAGGATTTTGTTGAGATGGTTGCTAATGTTAAAGCAATGTTTACTTAAATATCTTGAAACTTTGTAGATAAATAAAACGCGAATGCATGTTTAGCACTCGCGTTTTATTTTAATGGTATATTGATAAATTAATCTTTATCTAAATAGCTTTCCGTGGTTAAGCTAAATTCAGCTAACAAGGCTGTAATAAAGCGATTAAGTTCTCCTGCCATTAAGATAAAGTCGGCATCTAAACGCGCCACTACATCATCACTGTCGATATCTTCATTTTGATCTTGTATTACATCAAAAAACTTCAAACGCTTAACTGCTAAGTCGTCACATAAAATAAATGAAAGTGATTCATCCCATTCAAGCGCTAATTTTACAACATACTTGTCTGCGTCAAGGTGCGATTTTATTTCATCACTGCCTAAATCTTGGTTTTTAACTCGAACAACAGCACCGTCATCGCCTAGTGCGTTAAACTCAGCCTCCATACCTAGTTGAAATTGACCACCTAAATTGTGCTCAGTTAACCAGTCTGTCATGGTTTCATCTGGTGCAGTATCTGGTGTAAAACTGGTGACAGGCAATGTACCTAGGGCTTTTCTCAGTAAAGCTAAAAAGTCTTCTGCTTTACCGCGGCTACTAGTGTTAATAACGATCGTGTTGTTTTCAGGGCTAATAAAAGCTTGTGTATCACTAAAGCGTGAAAAAGCTCTTGGCAGTAGTTCAAAAATAATGTCTTCTTTAAATTGCTCTTTCTCTTTTTTAGTTGCTGAGCGGCTTTGTTCGTTTTCAAGTTGAGTAATTTTTGCTTCCAACATATCTTTAATTACTGGTGCTGGGAGAATCTTTTCTTCTTTACGAGCACACAATAAAAAGTTGCCACTTCCACCATGAACCGTAGTCTCACCATGTTTACCAAGTGCGTTCACCCAGCCAAAGTGTGATAATTCAGTTGAGCCACACGGAGTAAATAGGTGCTCAGATAAATGCGCTTCAAGTTCTTGTTCTGTCCATTTGAAAGGTTTGGTGAAGGCGAAAAAGTAAAGGTTTTTGAACCACATATATTGTATTCCTGTATCTTGAATTGTTAACTATATAACAGTTGGCATTTAGCTGACGGGAGTTAAGAATTGGCTATCATACATCAATTGCATGAAAAAATAATACAACAAAATGATTTCTCATAAATTATTTAAGTTTACCGCATTGAATCAAATTCTATAGTGTAACTTAAGCCTTCACCCACTTTACTTTGAGCGTTAATTTTACCATTAAGCGTATCGGTCACTAAGTCATGCACGATGTGCGTTCCAAGACCAGATCCGCCTTGAGTCGCTTTAGTAGTAAAGAAAGGTTCGTATAGTTTACTTAGTTGTTCTTCAGTTAATCCAACGCCATTATCTTGATATGCAATAATAAGTGTTTGATCGTGTAGCTTAATGGAAATGTCGATAACCCCTTGCTCAATGTTTTCAAAGCCATGAATTATCGAGTTTATAATTAAGTTTGTAAAAATTTGGGCGATTGCTCCTGCGTGCCCATAAATTTCTACGTCTTTAGCACAATCTATATTAATGATGTGATTAGCTTTTTTAAGTCGTGGCCTTAATGATTGAATTATTTCGTCAAGGTATTTCGCCATGTTTATCAGCCGTATTTTGTCACTGATTTGATCAACGGCAATTTGTTTATAACTGGTCATTAGATCAGAAGCACGGGTTAAATTATTGGTTAGTAATTCAATACTTTGCTGGGCATTATTTACAAAGTCATCAATAGATCGTTTGGTTACTTTCTGTTCTTCAATATCACTCGTTAAGTTAGTAAGTAAATCTGATAAGTAGCTAGTTGAGGTAATACTTACCCCTATTGGTGTATTAACTTCGTGTGAAACTTCAGCAGATAAGTTTCCTAAAGATGCCATTTTTTCAGATTCAAGTAAGCGTTTTTTGGCTTTATTTAACTCTAGTATTGAGCTTTTTAGTTCTTTATTTGTTTCGGTTAAGGTTTCTTCAGTTTTTTTACGACGAGCATTTTCTGCTTGAAGTTGAGTTTGTTGTTGTAGCAATTCTCTTTGTTGAACTTCCATATTAAGCATGGTTTTACTTAAGCTTGACGTTTTCTTTGCAACTTCTTGCTCTAAAATAAGGTTATGTTCATCTAACTTCTCATTACTTTTTTTAATTTCGTTTTGTGCAAGCGCAAGTTGTTCTTTGTGGGTGACTAATTCATCAATTAAATTATTATATGCGTCTTCGAGTACGTTAAGTTCATTCTTATTTTCGAACGTCGATCTCAATTCTGCGGAATGTATTTTGGAGGCTTCAGGATCTTCTGGATCAATTTGCTTTATTTGTTCTGTCAGTTCATTAAGTGGTTGAGTCAGTAACTTTTCAAAAGCTAAAGTGAACAAAAATATAAGAAATGCCGTTTTTAACATAGCATTACCTACCAAGAAATAAATGCCGACTTCTATGCGGTTAAAAATTTCTTGGTTACTCGATAATAAAGTAACTGTGCCGACACGGGTAGTGCGTCCTGAAAATTCAAAAATCAGAGGGAAAGTATGACCAAAAACCCCTTCAACTGATGAGCTAATCGTTAAATGCTCAGTTTGGTGGTTTTCATATTCTACATGTAGATCGTCTGCATCTACCACTGTACCTAGTTGCGCCACAACTTGTTTACTTTCATCGGTAATGCTAATACCTTTGATCATAGGGATTGCAACTAACCCTTCTGCAATATCAATGGCTTGTTGAGTATTAAGCTCCCAAACAGCACGGGTTAAACTACCGCTGAAGGTTTTTTCAAGAATCAGAAGCTCATTATTAATATGCGATTTTGTATTATAATATTCAGCAGCAATCTGAATACAAGTTACACTAAAGGTTAAGATGAAATAAAAAGAAAGGACACGCGTAAGTAGCTTACGTGAAATACTAGTCACTTTCATAGTGCAAGTCTTCTAATGGAGTTGTGAATTATATTATTCATCTTAAAAACAATTACCTATTAAACTTAACGTTTATATGACTTTAGTTTTATCAAAATTATAACTACCAGTTAAGCATAACAAGTTGAAACGGTAAATAAATAATCAACATGGAAGGTGAAAATGTCAAAATATATTCATAAATCTGTAAAAAAAATGTCTTTTGTCACAAAAGTGTCATAGTTAACTGGCACACTTTTGCAAAAATTAACCACTAGCCCTACATTAAAATATTGTTAAGGTAAGAAAATGAAATTTATTAAAAACACAATAGCACTGGCTTTTTGTTCAGCTTTTATTCAACCTGTTAGCGCTAATGAAGCTGTTGAATTTTATGGCAAGTTAAACATCTCTTTACAAGCTGCTGATGAAAGTGGTGACTCTTTCACTGAGTTAAAAAGTAATGCTTCTCGGGTTGGTGTTAAAGGGAAATATACCCTTGATACCAGTTATGCTTTAGAAGCTATTTATAAACTTGAGTGGCAGGTGAATGTTGATGACGATGATAAAGATACATTAACAGCAAGAAACCAGTGGGTAGGATTAAGAGGTGGATTTGGTGAGGTTATGATCGGTCGAGCTGACACTACGCTAAAAGTTTCTCAAGGTAAGTTTGATTTGTTCAATGATTATGAAGGTGATTTAAAGCATCTTTTTATCGGTGAAAACCGTGTTACAGATTCATTAACCTATAAATCCCCCGTTTATAATAACTTTCAGTTTTTAGCGAGTTATATTTTATCAGAAGATAAAGACCAAGCGGATCCCTATTCAGTTGGTATTGCATTTGGTGACCTAGACTTAAAAGAGACTGACTTTTTTATATCGATTGCTCGTGATGAAAATATGCCGACAAAATTAGAAACCAATGGGGTGAGTGAAACGTACTATTTAGCGAACACTCG
Source organism: Colwellia sp. SU-HH01217 (assembly GCF_057543495.1). Taxonomy (NCBI): domain Bacteria; kingdom Pseudomonadati; phylum Pseudomonadota; class Gammaproteobacteria; order Alteromonadales; family Colwelliaceae; genus Colwellia; species Colwellia sp. SU-HH01217. The sequence goes on from NZ_BAAJLX010000006.1 coordinate 185,979, forward strand.
GTTAACGGGTATGTATAAGTTTGGTGATTTACGTGTAGGTGGCATCCTAACTCAATCAGAATTAACTGAATCAGGTAAAAGCGAAAATGGTTACGCGGTTAACGCCTCTTATAAAATAGGCAAGTTACTCACCAAAGTGCAATATCAAGAATTTGCTGATGCTGACTCAATAAGCATTGGTGCCGACTATAAGTTGGGTAAAAACACGAAAGTATTTACTTGGTACACTGACCGTGATGAGTTAGTAGGAAAGAATAATGAAACAATCAAAGCAGCATCGCAAGGTAGTTACTTTGCGGTAGGTATGGAACAAAAGTTCTAATGAAATAGTCAATACTTTTACTTAACGATAAATGTAGAGGCATTATAAAGAACTCAATCCAATACAGGGCAACTGTATTGGATTTTTTATTTTAGAGGGTAAAAGTTAAACCTTAATAAATATTTAATGTTATTATCGATTTGTCATAAAACTGTCATTAAAGTTTTGCACAATGATCTTACAAAATGTAATCAAAGGTAATGATTACCATCGATTGTTAGTTTAGGAAGTTGACATGAGTAGACAAATATTAGTTATTGAAGACGAAGCGCCGATCAGGGAAATGATCACTTTTGTATTAGATCAAAACGGTTTTGATGCGGTAGAGGCCGAGGATTACGATCAAGCCGTTGCTAAAATAAAAGAACCTTACCCAGACTTAATTTTACTCGACTGGATGCTGCCAGGCGGTACAGGTGTTAAGTTAGCAAAGTCTTTAAAGCAAAATGAATATACTCGAAACATTCCTATTATAATGTTAACCGCTCGTGCTGATGAAGAAGATAAGGTAAAAGGTTTTGATGCTGGCGTTGATGACTACGTAACTAAACCCTTTTCGCCAAAAGAGTTAATAGCTCGCATTAAAGCGGTCATTCGACGAGTTGCACCGACCTCTTTAGAAGAAGAGATTGAATTTCATGGTTTGAAACTTGATCCTGTATCTCATCGAGTTTCAATTAATGATGATAGTTTAGACTTAGGGCCTACTGAGTTTAGATTATTGCACTTTTTTATGACACATACCGAGCGAGTATACTCTCGTGAGCAGTTACTCGATAATGTTTGGGGCACTAATGTTTATGTAGAAGATCGTACCGTAGATGTTCACATACGACGTTTACGTAAAGCTATTACTGGTTGCGGTCATGAAGAGTTTATTCAGACAGTACGTGGTTCAGGTTATCGCTTCTCGGGTAAATTAAAGAAAAGTGCATAGCCCAACACTAACCAATCAACAATTATATCAATAGAACTCAATTATCTATGCCTTTTCAGTTATCTGTACAAACTGTTATTTTTCGCCTCGTGCTTATCTTATTGATTAGTGCTTTAACGGGGTGGTTATTCGGCTTTACTGTTCATGCACTGTTATTAGCTTGCACCGTTATACTCGTAAGCCACTTACGACACCTTTTTATGCTCATTGATTGGTTATGGCAGAGTAAAGCGATTTCGCCACCACAATCGACAGGCGTTTGGGGGAGAGTTTACGATGGGCTTTATCGACAAGTTAAACAACACCGCATTAAAACTAAAAATCTAACAGATAAAATTCGTCGTTTTCGAGATGGCGCAGAAGCATTGCCTGATGCCGCTTTGGTTTTATCTGACGATTTATCGATTCAATGGGGTAACAAAAAAGCGCAGCTGTTATTAGGCGTGCGTTGGCCGGGTGACTTAGGACAACGAATTGATAATCTATTACGAGCTCCTGAGTTTGTCCAATATTTAGACGACGGTATATATGAAGCGCCTTGTTCTTTACTTTCTCCTGTAAACAGTGATGTTCAACTAGAAATACGTTTAATGGCTTATGGCAGGGATCATATTTTATTGTTAGCTCGCGATATTAGTCATATTCATCGCTTAGAAGAAATGCGTAGAGACTTTGTGGCTAATGTGTCTCACGAGCTAAAAACTCCGTTAACGGTCGTACGTGGCTATGTAGAGATGATCCAATCAACAGAACATGCTCTTGATCCTCATTGGCAGAAAGCTTTCAACACAATTGAAGGGCAAGTTAGCAGAATGGATCGATTGGTGGAGCAACTGCTTAATTTGTCTAAAGTAGAGATTCAAGGTGAAATTGATAGCGCCCATGTGGTTGATATGCCCTTATTGATTAACACCTTAGTTGATGATGTAAGTTGGCTAAACCAAAAAAAACAACATGTTATTGAAAAAAATATTGATACGGATATTGGTATTGTTGGCATTGATACCGAGCTTAAAAGTGCATGCGCTAATTTATTGTCAAATGCAATTGCTTACACCCAAGCAAAAGGCATGATAAAAGTGAGCTGGCAAAAGCAAGGCAATAAAGCACAATTTATTGTTAAAGATAATGGACCTGGTATTAAACCTGAAGATATTAATCGTCTCACTGAGCGTTTTTACCGAATTGATAAGTCGCGCTCTAGAGATACTGGTGGCTCGGGTCTAGGTTTAGCAATAGTTAAACATGTTCTGCATCATCATAACGCCGAATTAGTGATTAAAAGCGATTGGGGAAAGGGAAGTGAGTTCTCTATTTTATTTGATGAAGCAAGCCTAGTGGACTTATCTGACGATGCTTAAGCAAATTAAGTATTCATGCATCAATTCTAGCACTTGTTAAAGTTCTGTCATATAAGTGTCATAAACAGGCAATATAACTGTCACAATTCCTTCTTATTATAGTAGCGAATAAAGTAACGCGAAAATCAAAAGAGTAATTTTCGCCACTCTCATCGGAGAAAAAAATGAGTATTAAACGTTTAATTTCAGTTATTGGATTAACTGCAGGAATCAGTTTATCTGCAGCTGCTGTAGATAAAGATTTACCTGAATATAAGAAAGTAAGTGGTGTTTCTGGAAACTTATCTTCAATTGGCTCAGATACGTTAGCAAATATGATGACCTTTTGGGCTGAAGAGTTTAAACGCACTTATCCTAATGTAAATATACAAATTCAAGCGGCCGGTTCGTCTACTGCTCCGCCAGCACTAACTGAAGCGACTTCTAATGTTGGTCCCATGAGCCGTAAGATGAAATCTCGTGAGATTGAAGCTTTTGAAAAACGTTATGGTTATAAACCAACAGCGGTTCGAGTGGCTATTGATGCGCTAGCCGTTTTTGTTCATAAAGATAATCCGCTAAAAGGTTTACGTATTGATCAAGTTGATGCTGTCTTTTCAAATAATCGAAAATGTGGTGCTAATAAAAATGTTGATCGTTGGGGCGACTTAGGGCTAACAGATGCATGGGTTGGTAAGGATATTCAACTTTATGGTCGTAATTCTGTGTCTGGTACTTATGGTTACTTTAAGAAGAAAGCGTTATGTAAAGGTGACTTTAAAAATACGGTAAACGAGCAACCAGGTTCAGCTTCTGTTGTTCAATCTGTATCAGCCTCTTTAAACGGTATTGGTTATTCAGGTATTGGCTATAAAACCTCTGGCGTGCGTGCACTCCCTTTATCTAAAAGAGATGACAACTTTATTGAAGCCAATATGGACAATGCTATTTCTGGTAAGTACCCATTGTCTCGCTACTTATATGTTTATGTAAATAAGCACCCTAATAAACCATTACTACCAATGGAAGCTGAATTTTTAAAATCAATTCTATCGAAATCAGGTCAGAAAATTGTTGAGAAGGATGGCTATATCCCACTACCTTCAAAAGTTGTTGCCAAAGAATTTAAAAAATTAGGTTTATCATTATAATTCGTTAAACCAATAAAGTTACAGCTTGTCTAAAATGAATAAAACCTAACTTAGTTAGGTTTTTTTATGTCTAAATTTTGAAAAATAACAATATTTAGAATTTTTATCGGTAGTTTGGGGTGTTAACCAAAACCTAAAAAGCTCGATAAGGCAATATAACCTTTTAAATAACGCTTTATTACTATAAGCTTTTCACCAAATTAATGGCGTAAAATAGGTTTTTAACATGAAACTAGAACAAGCATACCCTATTGGTGTGGCGGGCGAAAAATGGGGTGATAAAGAGAAAGCACAATGGTTGGCAATGCAATCTGTTAAGCGCAGTTATCAAGATGAAGTGTTAGCAAAAATTAACTTATTAGATGAACTGTATGATGTATCTAAATATGGTGCATTGTCTATCGATACAGAAAAATATCCGTTGTATATTGTGAAAACCAAAAGCTGGGATAACAATAAACCAACGATATTAGTTACTGGTGGCGTTCATGGTTACGAAACAAGCGGAGTACAAGGCGCTATTCGTTTTTTGCAAGTTAAAGCATTAGAGTATGTGAATCATTTCAATATTATTGTTGCTCCTTGTATCAGCCCTTGGGGCTATGAAACGATAAATCGTTGGAACCCAAAAGCCATAGATCCTAATCGTTCTTTTTATGATAATAGCCCTGCTGAAGAGTCGGCAGCGATTATGGCGTATTTTGCTGAGAATAAGGTTGAGGTTTTTGCTCACATCGATTTACATGAAACAACAGATACCGATAACTTAGTATTCAGACCGGCCTTAGCAGCTAGAGATGCAATAGTACAAAAGAACTGGAACATACCAGATGGCTTTTATTTAGTTGGCGATGCTTTAAACCCTGTTGATGACTTTCAAAAAGCAGTTATCGACTCCGTAGAGCAAGTGACACATATTGCGCCAGCGGATGATGAAGGCAAACTAATTGGCGTGCCCTTATCCCAAAGAGGTGTGATTAACTACGAAGCGAAAGCACTTGGTTTGTGTAGTAGTTTAACCAACTCGAAATATGGAACAACCACAGAAGCTTACCCAGACAGTCCTTTAGTTGATGATGAAAACTGTATTGTTGCCCAAGTAGCAGCTGTAACAGGGGCGCTTAATTTTTTAATGAATAAATAATGGTCAGGTTAAGCTGTTGCTATGCTGATTAAAGGTTATAGATGCTATTTATTATGTTCTTAAACTTGAGTTCGTGCTATTTTTCACCCAATTAAAAATTTAAAAAGTAAATTAAGGAATATTTCATGCCAAAAGCTAGTGAAATTAAAAAGAACGCAGCGATTGAATATAACTCAAGAGTATTAATCGTTAGAGACATTACTCGTTCGGTACCACAAGGCAGAGCAGGCGGAAGTTTATACCGTATGCGCATGTACGATGTAGTCACTGGCGGTAAAGTTGACGAAACATTTAAAGCAGAAGAAATGTTAAATTTTGCTGATTTAACACGTCGTCCTGCAATGTTTTCTTACATTGATGGTGAAGAGTACGTATTCATGGATAATGAAGATTACACGCCTTATAACTTGAATAAAGAAGCGATTGCTGACGAAGCTTTGTTTATTAACGAAGAAACTGAAGGGCTAAGTGTTATTATTATTGATGATGTACCAGTAGCTCTAGATTTACCATCAAGTGTTGAGTTAGTTATTTCAGAAACTGACCCGTCTATTAAAGGAGCATCCGCTAGTGCTCGTACTAAGCCTGCAACACTTTCTACGGGGTTAATTGTGCAAGTACCTGAACATATTTCTTCAGGAGATAAAATTAAAATTAATACCGAAGAACGTAAATTTATGGGGCGTGCAGACGCTAAATAAGTCGCTCTTAAGTTTTCCCTCTTTTTTAAACACTTAGCCAAATTCTATTGGTTAAGTGTTTTTATATATCTTTTTTTACTTGTCTTTTATTCGCTTAGAATAATCTTAGTCTTATAGTTAACCTGCTGTAACTGTTATTATTTTTCTGTTTTTATTTGCTAAAAAATTATCTGTCATTATTTTAATGAATAATTAATATGTGCTTTGTTACGATTAAAAAAACAACTAAAGTGTTACTTTTTGTTTGTTGTATGAAATAATACAGCCTGACTTACGTAATTAGGATAGGCTTGTGGCTCATAACGATAATCAAAATATTTCGACCAACACTGGAAATACCAACGAAGATCATCAAATAGCTCAGCAAAAATTAGCTGATGCGCATCAAGAAATTGCTGATTTAAAAATGCAGATTGCTTGGTTAGAGCGTTCTTACGAGTAGTTTTAAGATGAAGTATAGAAAGCCGAAATGTTAATAGCATTTCGGCTTTTTTGTTTTTTTATATACGAGTGGCGCCTCCTTTTTATCTTTAAATAAAATAGGTATTACTTGGAAGTCGTCAACCCAATGTGTTGTTCTTTGAAAGCGAGATGGATTATTACATTTTTGTTTTCGTTCGTTGTAAACTTATATTAAGGACTCATTATTGTTTAAAGCAAATATAAGTAAGCTTTTGTTATATTCTACTTGAGCCGTTAAACAATCTTAGCTAATGTGTCGTAAATTTTAATTTATCCACTATTATTAGGTTAACTATTCTGGTTATGGCTCCGCATATTTTTGTAATTGTTTTCTTTTTATTTCAAGTTTTAACGAGTAAGCAGCTGTTGGCAAATATTATTGATGAAACGGCTTTGATTGACTTGGTAAAAGTTGATAAATCTGAACGTAAAATGTATTTATTATCTAAAAATAAAGTGATAAAAGAATATCGTATCGCTTTAGGTGACGCGCCTAAAGGGCATAAAAATCAAGAAGGTGATGAAAGAACACCAGAGGGACTTTACACCCTTGATTATAAAAAAGAGGATTCTGCTTATTATCGGTCAATGCACATTAGTTACCCTAATCAAACCGATAGAGAGAAAGCTAAAAAGCTCGGTGTAAGTCCTGGCGGTTTTATTATGATTCATGGTCAAAAAAAGGAGCCTGGTCGGTTATCAAGCTATAGCAAACGCTTCGATTGGACAGATGGCTGTATTGCCATTTCTAACGACGAAATGGATGAGTTTATGCATTTAGTTTCAACGGGGACTTCAATACATATTGAGTGGTGATTTTTTAATTACTTATTATAAACAAACAATGAGGAGTTAACATGCAGTATCAAAACAAGCAGCCAGCTACCGTATTATTATTTGTAATAGGAATTATAATTTGTGGGATTATACTACTCTCTTGGGATAGTCCTAGTAATGTCTTATGGCCACCAGTGGTAATTTTAAGTGTGGTCGCCTACCTTTTTCATTCATTAACAATAAAAGTAACAGAAAGCGATATTAGTTGGTATTTTGGTCCCGGTTTTTGGAAAAAATCAATACCAATACAGCTAATTAGTGAAGTAAGAAATAAACCAACAAAATGGTATTATGGCCTAGGTATTCGTTATCTAGGTACCGGTTGGCTGTATACGGTATCGGGTACGCAAGCTATTGAGTTATCATTAAAAGATGGTACTAAAATATATTTAGGTACCAATGAACCTAATCATTTAATGGCAACAATAGAATCAAATATTGACGGTTAATCAACATAAATAATATTGCTTTTTTATTTATGTTTGTTGGGAAGTTAATGTGTTGCTTATTAATTAACAAGATAAGCCACCCCATTACATTGAATATAACTATGGCAACTTGCAGTGCTTCTATTGACTGCGCATGCGTCAAAAACAAGTGCATTACCACCAAGCTTTTGTGCTTGAACTGCCAAATCAGATATTAAAGCTTCTTTGCTTGGTTGGCGATCTCTGAAATCCATTTGACAGAAACTCGTATCTACATAACCAAGTTGCGTAGCTCCTAACTTCCAAACTTCATTATAGGTGTACCGCTTTACTACACTATTTCGAATAATGTTTTCAGCTTTTTTTTGAACATAAGTATCCGCATTGGAGTAAAATTTTGCGGTAGAGCAACCACTTAACATCCCTATTATTACTAGATAACAATATTTCATTAACTTTCCTTGATCGTTGTTCGCTTTTGTTGACTTGCGAATATTAAAATCACACTAAAACACCATTCAGAAATAGAGCAGGTAAGAAAAATATTGAGGAATATAAAATTGAACCTGAAACAACAATAGCGCACGAGTAAAACAATGCTTGAACGAAATACACTTTAGGCTGAACAGTCGCACTTTTTTTTATCGCATTTATACAAATAGTAAACTGAAGCTGTACGTGTTTAACTGCAGATTGAATACGGATAATAATTGGCTGGTAATAAAGCATTAAAAAACCAAAGACTAACTCTAAACCACCTAAATCTGCGAGAAAAATAAACTCGGGCGCAAATGGCACGGCAAGACACATTGCTGTAATAAATAAAAACTTTTGCAGAGCATTTAAATTTTGCCACATACGCTATACTTCCTTGTATTGATTGTTAGTTTAATAATGAGAACCTTGTTATTAATATCTTAACCAATATTATCCATAACAGTTATTTAATTTATATTAATCTCATAATAAACACCATCCAATTTCACCATCACCAAGGATTCACTTATGAAAAAGTTAGTGTTAAGTCTTATTGTTTTTCAGTGTTTTGTTTTAAATATAGCTTATTCGGCGCAAGTAAAGGCGATAAAAGCGAAAGGTTATGTCGATGTCGCCACGGGTAAATTAATAACCCCAGCTTTAATTTTAATAGAAAACGATAAAATTAAAGCGATTAACCCCAAAAAGCTCCCGTCGAATGTCAAAATGATTGATGTCGGTCATCGTATATTGCTACCGGGCATTATGGATATGCATACTCATCTAACGACAGATTACTTTACAGGGGATCATTGGACAACGGCAGCAGTTAGGGAAACTCCTGCTGACTGGGCATTACATGGTGTAAAGTTTGGTCGAAAAATGCTTGAAGCAGGATTTACTACCGTTAGAGATGCCGGAGCTTTCCCTGGGTTTCCTGATGTTGCATTAATGAATGCAATAGAAAACGGTAATATTGTTGGACCTAGAATGGTGCCAGCAGGTCATTATATTTCTATTACCGGTGGTCATTGCGATATTACTGGTTTTGCACCAAGTGTTATGGAGTTAGGCCCTAAACAAGGGATTGCTGATGGTAAAGCTGAAATATTAAAGGCTATTCGTTATCAAGCTAAGCATGGTGTTAAAGTAATAAAAGTGTGTGCAACAGCTGGTGTATTTTCCAAAGGTGATAGCCCTGGTGCTCAACAATACTCAGATGAAGAGTTAAAAATAATAGTTGAAGAAAGCGCTCGCCATGGATTAAAAGTCATGGCACATGCTCACGGCAGTGAAGGTATTATGGCTGCAGTTAAGGCTGGGGTTGCCTCAATCGAGCATGGGTCAATGTTAACAGTTGAAATTATTAAAGAGATGAAAAAAAGAGGCACTTTTTATGTGCCAACTATATACATTAACAATCTTCCTCTACCTCCTGAAACACCAGCTTGGACAGTAAAGAAAAATAACTACTTAAAACCTTATATTGAAAAAAGCTTTGTGATGGCTGTAGATAAAGGCATAAATATAGCTTTGGGTAGTGATGCTGGTATTATGCCTCATCAGGATGCAAGGTTAGAGTTTAATGCCATGGTAAGCCGTGGAATGTCGGAAGAGCAGGCATTACAAAGTGCCACCATAAATTCGGCAAATTTATTAGGTGTAACGGATCGGGGTCAATTAAAAGAGGGCATGCTTGCAGATATTATTGCTGTTAACAGTAACCCTTTAGATGATATTAAAGTAATGGAAAATGTTGCTTTTGTCATGAAAGGGGGAGAGATAGTTAAAGCAATTAACTAAAATTAAAAATCACTGACTTTTAAGAGAGGTAGCTGTAGTGGACTGCTAATTCCCACTTTTATAAGTTGATTTTATTTATACGAGTATTGCCCATGGTGTTAACTGGTGTATCAGTTAACAAACCTGTCATTGATTTGTCACGGCATTGTCATAATGAACTTCTATTCTTATCGCGAATTACATAACTGTTTAAGGTAAGAGGAAAGAACATGACAACACTTGATTGGTTTGATGAAGAAGAGTTAGAAACTGAACAAATATCAGCTTTTGAACAGCGTCAAAAAAATAAAGCGCGTAAAAGAAAGTGGCGAGAAATTGAAACCATAAAAGAAACACGCCGATTAAAACGTGAATTGGCCGACCTTAATGTACAGTCATGGTATTAATTTTTAATCGTAACTTTATTATGACCATATTGAATATTTAAGGGCTATTGTCCAATTAGCCCTTTTATATGAGCAACTACGCTACGGCCTAATGCACTTAAAGCATAACCGCCTTCTAATACCGATACAACTCGCCCTTTAGCATATTCCTTTGCGATATCTTTAAGCGCGCTACTTACCCAGTAATAATCTTCTTCAGTTAAGCTCATATGAGATATTTCATCTTCTGCATGTCCGTCAAATCCCGCTGAGATAAAGATAATATCAGGCTTAAACTTACGAAGAGCAGGGAGCCAGTCTTGGCTAATTGCTTCTCGAAAATCACCTCCTTTAGTTATTGAAGGTAATGGTGAGTAAATAACATTACTCGCGCTGCTTTTAAGGTTGGGTTGAGCTTGTTTTTCTGTTTCAGTAAAGGGATAAAGCGGATATTGAAAACTAGAGCAAAATAAGTACCCTTTTTTACCTGCGACAATATCTTCGGTGCCATTACCATGGTGAACATCGAAATCGACAATAGCAATGCGTTTGAGTTTGTATTTTTCTTTTGCATAAGCGGCGGCAATAGCGACGTTATTGAAAAAACAAAAGCCCATCGCTTCATTACGTGTAGCGTGATGCCCAGGTGGGCGTGTTGCACAAAAAGCAGAAGAAACCGTTTCAGCCATGACTAAATCTACCGCATTAATTGCAGCACCTGCTGAATATAATGCAGATGATAAGGTGTTAGGCGTCAATACTGTATCACCATCAATTGAATAAGTGCCCTCAGAAGGCGAATTTTCAAATAGAGTATCAATATAATTTTTGTCGTGTGCTAATAAAAGTTGCTCACGTTCAATAGGAGTTGCATCATACTGACGAATAACATATTCAAGTCCACTTCGAATTAACTGATCTTGAATTGCTGACATACGCTGCGGTGCTTCAGGGTGGTGATCTCCCATATTATGATCACTACATTTATAATGTCCAATAACGCCTACTGGCATAATATTCTCTCTTTTTAATTTACTTCTTAGGTTTAGTTGATGCGTCAAGCGCTGACTCAAGTGATAACTCGAGATCAACCTCGTCCATATCCTCAGAATACTGTCTGGTAAAACCAAAATTTTCAAACACTTTTAGCATTGAGGCATTGTCGCGTCTAACACAGGCGATTAACTTTGATAAACCGCGCATTTTAGCAATTTTTGTCATTTCAGCTAACAAAGTAGTTGCCATGCCTTTGCCGCGTAGACTTTCTTTAATCACAAAAGCAACTTCTCCAGCGTTAATACTGTCAATAAAATAATATCGGCCAACAGCTTGGATAATTTCGCCTTTGTCTTTGTTTTCTGTAAAGCATAAGGCTAGATCAACATGCTGGTTAACACTGACTAAATTACAGGATTTTTCACGGGTCATTTGTGTTGCATGATGGTTATAACGCATCATCAGCGTTTCTTTATTGTGAGAATAAAAAAACTCTTGTAACTTGCGTTCATCGGCAGGCGCTAAGGCTCGTAAGATATAATTTACTTGGCCAAAAGTGAATTTCTTCATTTCAACTAAGCCAAGTTCTGGTACTGAACTAGGGCTTGCTTCTTGATACTCTGGCACCCAGTAATGTTTGCGTACATTGGCTAATAACTCGTCTCTGAATTTGGGGTGGGCAATTCTGATGAGCTCTAAGGCACGCTCTCTAATGCTTTTACCTTGTAAATAAGCGATACCATATTCGGTAACAACATACGCCACATGCCCACGTGAAGTTACCACTCCACCGCCTTCAGTGATATGAGAGACTATACGAGAAATTTTTCCATCTTTGGTGGTTGAGGGCAGAGCAATAATAGGCTTCCCTCCTTTACTCAATGAAGCGCCACGAACAAAGTCGACTTGGCCACCAATACCGCTGTAAAATTCATAACCGATTGAGTCTGAAACTACTTGGCCGGTTAAATCAACTTCTATAGCACTGTTGATTGAAATCATATTGTCGTTTCGCGCAATTTTAACCGGAGAGTTAACATGCTCTGAGGGATAAAATTCAACATGAGGGTTGCCGTCAACAAAATCATAAAGCCTTTGGCTTCCCATGCAAAAAGTGACCACAGCTTTACCTTTATGGAAGGTTTTTTTACGGTTATTGATCACGCCTTTAAGCATTAAATCGATAACACCATCTGAAAGCATTTCACTGTGAATACCTAAATCTTTATGGTTGGCAAGGTACTTTAAAACCGCTTCAGGAATTTTACCTATGCCAATTTGTAACGTGGCGGCGTTATCAACAAGCATGGCGACATATTGACCAATTTGTTCTGTAATTTGATCTAATTCATGGTGAGGTAATTCAGGTAAGGTTTGTTCAGCATTGATGAAGGCATGAATCTGGTTCAAATGCACAAAAGTATGGCCATTAGTTCTTGGCATTTTAGGATTAATTTGAGCAATAACATACTTTGCCGATTTAATAGCTGCAGAAGCAACATCAACGCTAACACCAAGGGAGCAGTAGCCATACTCATCTGGCGGGCTAACCATAACTAAAGCCACATCTAGCGGCAGAATATTATCATCAAATAACTTAGGTATATCAGATATAAAGCACGGAGTGTAATCTGCTCTACCTTCAGCAATTGCTTCTCTGATGTTTTTTCCGCCAATAAAAAAAGCATTCACTTTGAATAAATCTTTATGCTTTGGCTCTGCCCAAATATTATCAGATAAGGTAAAAATGTGTACTGCTTCAATATCGTGTAATGTTGCACTATTTGCAATTAAATCATCAATGAGTGCATTAGGGACGGCCGCATGAGAACCAATAAAAACTCTGTTGCCAGACTTTAAATAGTTAGACCAGTTAATCGTTGTGTGATCATCATTTTTATTTTTCATAAAACCATCTTTAATTTCCGTATGTTTAAAAAATTTTTGAGCGCTTTATTTATTAACTATTAATTACTGAGTATGCACTAATTAAGGTATTATTTTTTGATCAGTATCAAAAGCAATTAGGTTATACTTATCTCTTTCACACCTGTTTATTACAGCATATTTGAAATATCGTGTCGCAACAAAAAATATTTATTATCGGATTACCTCGCACCTCAACAACGAGTGTTTGCTTAGCTATGCTAAATTTGGGCTTTACTACAGCTCATACTGCTTATACGCATAAAACAATGGAGCAAGCACAAGTCATTGCCGATACTCCTGTATTTTGCGACTACCAAGCACTTGATAAAGCATACCCGAATGCTAAATTTATTTATTTAACGCGCAAAGCTGAGCTTTGGATCCCGTCTATTAAACAGTTATTACAACGCATGTATACTAATTTACAGCGCACGGATGGCGGTTTTAATCCTGTGTTAAAGCGTTGTTATAACAAAATATTCTCTGAGTTAACTGAAGAAAATATTAAACAAGACCAATTTTTATTGGCTTGTTACCAACGACATTTTCAAGGAGTTAAAGATTTTTTTAAAGGCCGTGAAAAAGATTTACTTATTATTGATGTCAGTGAAGCAAATAGCTATTGTGCTTTAGTCGAATTTTTAGCCCTTAAAGAAAGTGACAAGCCAATAGCTAGTCAGCAAAACTTTGAACATATAAATAAAGGGGGTAAAGTGACGGCTTGGAAAAAAGTGAAACATCCCTTGAAAATTGAAGCGACCATTAGAGGGCGAGTTGATAAAATAAGTTGATGGTCAACAAGCTTTCTTGTTATATGCGGTAATTGACAGTTAAAATTATCTCAGTAAAATTGCAGCCTAGCTGTCTTTTAAGTTAGGCCGTTAAAAAAACACCTTAAATTTACCCTTTAAGTAAACCACTTAAACTAATTCCTAAATAGAGCTCTTATGTTTGAATTAAAATACCAAACGCCTTTTGAATGGACTGAAGCCGTTTTAGCCGACTTCGATGCTTTTTTACAAGACCATGCTGCTGCGGAGAAAAAAGCATCAGGGATGGCGATGTCGATGTTATCTCATTATCAAGACCGTAAAAGGTTAGTCACAGAAATGGCTGACTTAGCTTTAGAAGAACTTATTCACTTTAAAGAAGTGCTTAAATTGCTTCAAGCACGTAATGTTGATTTATGTAACGACTCAAAAGATTTATATATTCGAGATATTCGCAAAGTATTTCGCCATGGGCAAAACGAATTTTTTCTCGATCGCCTACTTGTTGGGGCTGTGATTGAGGCTCGAGGTTATGAGCGTTTTTCATTAGTCGGCCAAGCTTTAGAGCCAGGAAAGTATAAAGATTTTTACGAACAAATTGCTGCCTCAGAAAAAACACATAAAAATTTATTTGTAGAGCTTGCCTATGAATACTTTGATAAATCAGAAGTTGATCAAAGATTAGAAGAAATTTTAATTGAAGAAGCTGAAATATGCGCAAAACTTCCCTTTAGAGCAGCATTGCACTAAAAATTTTGTTGGCTACAACATAACTGGCTCCTTATGAAAGAACGCTTTAATAGTTTAACATCTGAGTTAATTAATCAACGCCGAGTTGTGCATGAGCTGTGTCGGCAATTTTCAAGGAGTCCCAGTAAAGGTAATTTAAAACGCTTAAAACAAATTTTCCACGCATGTGGTGAACAAGTGATTATTGAGGGCGGTTTTCATTGCGATTACGGTGATAAAATATCTCTAGCCGATAGAATATTTATTAACATTAATTGCACGATTTTAGATGGCGGTAAAGTAACAATCGGAGAAGATTGCTTGATTGGCCCGAATGTTCAGCTTTTGTCTGTAAGCCATGACACTGATCCAAGGCTACGTTTAGCAAAGCATAACTATGCCGACGATATTACCATTGGCAATAATGTTTGGTTGGGCGCGGGGGTTATTGTTTTGGCTGGAGTGAGTATTGGCGATAATAGTGTTATTGGTGCGGGTAGTGTTGTGGTAAAAAGTGTGCCTAGTAATAGCATGTACGTTGGTAACCCTGCTCGAAAAGTTAAAACGCTTGATTAACCCATGAGTACTAGCTGACTTAATAAAATATTATCGAGTTACTCATAATTTCAATAAACTCAATTAACAAAGAGCATACAATGTTAGAAAAAGATTTAATAAAAACAATTCAGCAACAACCTGAACAGGTTAGTTTTGATGAAGTTATGCAAGTTATCAATAACAACTACCATTATACACCTGCCAGCTTTATTAGTGGCGCACTAGAAAACAAAGCCTGTACCAATGAAGGTTCATGCAAAATATTTTCTTTTGCCAAAATTAACTCGCTAAGTAAAGATGAAACACTTGCCTGTTTTGGTAAATATTATCGTGAAGATGTGTTAAGCAGCCCCCAAGGGAGCGATCACGCTAATATTAGAAATTTCATCAATAGTGGTTGGGACGGGATAAAGTTTTTATCCCTTGCCCTAAAAGCTAAGTAGCTAAATAATTAAATAACCAGATGATGTAATCAGCCAGTGACTTAAAGCTAAGCAGCGTTTGCTGCTTTTAACGGTTCATTGTTAACGACAAAAGATAAGCCTAATTTTGCTGCTTTATCAAAACCGTCTTTAAGTACTTGATGATCAAGTAATTCGTTGTCTGAAACTGTTTCAACTTCTTCAATCACTATTTTGTCCCAACCAAGTTCGTTAAGATTACTTTCAATTGCGTCTAGGTTGTTTTCTAGTGATTCATCGGTAGAGAACATCGTTAAGATATGTCTTTCATCTTTTTTATAATGATTGTTTTCTACTACGCATTCTGCTGTACCGCTGATAATAAGCATGATAATTCCTTAAATTTCTTTAATGTTCTATAGTGATTATTAATAATAAATGCATGCAATAATTGAACGGTTGTCTACATATTAAACAAAACGTCAAAAAATTGTTATGCGTTATTCAGGTCGATTAATGCAGAAACTGTTCCAACTTTTAAGTGGTAACTTTATTTATGTATCCTCACTTTTTATCTAATTAGTATGATTGACCACAATTCATTGTCAGAATGACTATTTAATGAAGAATTTATTCACTACTTTTTAGCTAGTTATTTTAAATTTTTGAAAAGTAATGTTTTTTTATTTGGTTCGTTAATTGCTTTATTAAAACAAGAAAAAGCAAGAAACGTTAACAAGACTAGAAAAATCAAATAATTTGTTATGTATAACGTTCTCACAAATCATAATTTAAGGGAAATATATGAGTATTATCATTGAAGACAGACCGATAGAAGCTGTTCGAACTGAAGTAATAGATCAATTAATAATGAACTATAGCCATGGAGAACTTTCGTATGCGGCTTTTGAAAGACGCCTAGATCAAGCGATGGAAAGTCAGTGCAACAAAGAGTTGCTCACTTTAGTAGCGGACCTTACTTTAGAAGTAGATAAAGCATTTAATGATTCTAAAAAACAAAATACTACGGCAAACTTTGTGCCTGGCACAACGGAAGAAGTAGAAACTATTGTTAATGTGTTTAGTAGTTCAAACCGCGGTGGTCCTTGGAAAGTTGCAAAAGAAATACGATATTTTAGTATCTTTAGTGGTAGTGATATTGATTTTACCCATGCGCAGTTTAGCCAACCTGTGGTACGCATTAAAGTGTTTAGCTTATTTAGTGGTGATACCATTTATGTGCCTGAAAACATTAATGTAGTGTCTAAGGCTTTTTGTATTTTCGGTGGAGTTGATAATTCAGCACCTTGTATTGCAAATAGTGATGCACCGACGATCATTATTGACGGAATGGCTATTTTTAGTGGTGTGAGTATAAAAGTTAAACAAACATTAAAAGAACAATTTGTAAGTTTTGCTAATAGTCTTAAGAATATGTTTTCTTAAAGTGGTTATGAGCAATAAGCTAGGTTGATAGGGCAGCATTAGCGTTAAATAAAATCAATATTTAACGCTAATTATTAAACAGCCTTTAAAAGTGATTAAGAAATTACTTTAAGCAGTAAAACAAAGCAGAGTATCCAGTTGGCTAATAATAGAAGGGTGATAGCCTGCACGGGCTTTTTTATAAATAGTTATCGCTTGATTATTAAAACCATACTCATGAAGTGCACTATACAGTGGACGAACAAATTTTCCGCGACCTATCTTTATTAGGTATTTTTCAATGGCAGGTAACGCAGCGTCATAATGATTTCTCGTGGTGATCATAAACCAAGAAAAAGCAATTTCAGCATTGTTTGAATAAGTAAAATTAAAATGAGAATCCAGAGAGAAAAGTTGTTCGAGTGTTAATTTTTCAGGCAGTGTGGTTAAAAAATATTGCCAATGATGCACCGTCCAGCCTGATGTAGAAAGCTCTTCAATATCGACGCCTGTTAGCCATAACGATTGCGTTACTTTTACTTTATCTAAGCTGTCAGAGTGTGGTGCAACAAACCAGTCTGGCATACCCGTTTGATAGATCCAGGTTAGCAACTCAGCTTCAGTAATTTTACTTGGATGATCGTTAAGTAAGGTTTGCTTGGCATAGTTGACAAAGTCTTCAGTGGTAATTGCTTTAAAAGCAAAATGTTCAATATAGTTAAAAAGAAATTTATCAAAATCAGTTCGACCTAAACGATGTTCTAAGTCGTGAACAAACATTGATGCTTTATCGTAAGTAAATCGATCAAATGCATCATTTGGATCGCCATGTTGAACATTTGCCGTTACGGTTTGCATCTCTATAGGCGTAGTAAGTGCTTGTGCTGCTAAATTTCCGTATTCTAAAACCACTTCCAACTCCGCCATTTCTTTTCCGTAAATAGCTTCAACAATTCGATTAGTGAAATAGGTGGTGAAACCTTCGTTAAGCCATAAATCTCGCCAAGTGGCATTGCTTACTAAATTACCTGTCCAAGAGTGTGCAAGTTCATGGGCGACAGTAGATACAAGGCTTTTATCTCCGGTAATAAGTGTGGGTGTCATAAAAGCGAGTCTAGGGTTTTCCATACCACCAAAAGGGAAGCTAGGAGGGAGTACTATCATGTCATAACGACCCCAGCGGTAAGGTCCTAAAATAGACTCAGCCACTTGGATCATCTGTTCAGTGTCTTCAAACTCTTTTACTGCAGACTCTAGCATTGCTGGTTCAGTATAAATGCCGCTGTGTTTACCTATCTCACCAAACGCTAAGTCTCCACAAGCAATCGCCAGTAAATGTGTAGGAATAGCTTGTGGCATTTCGAAACTGAATTGTCCATTTAAAGGTGCGTCAGGTTTATTATCTGCACTCATAACGACTCGTAAGTCCTGAGGCGCTTCAATATTAGCGCTAAAGGTGACTCTTGCTTTAGGGCTGTCTTGAATAGGTATCCAACTTCTGGCATTGATCGGTTGCGATTGACTAAAAAGGTATGGGTGTACTTTACCTAGTGTTTGTCTTGGCGTTAACCATTGTAAACCTTCTGCACAGGGGGTTGTGTGGTAATCAATTCGAATTTTTTCAATAGGCAAGGGAGTTTGTATAATAAGTTGTTGGCCTAAAATTTTGTCTGCTTTTGCAAGTTCAAAGTGTAATATTTGGCCATTGTTATCGGTGATTTTCTCAATAGTCAGATCACGAGTATCAAGGATAACTTGGCTAAATCCTTGTTCTGTCTGAGACTGAAGTGACAATTCTACGTTGCCAGATAATTGCTTATGATTAAAGTCGACCCGTAAATTAAGCGCAAAATGAACAACCTTAACTTGGGCGGTATTTGCATAAGAGTGATAATCGTGAGAGAAGTCTAGTTCATCAAGTTTGTTTGAACTGTTTGATTTCTTATCATCGTTAAAATGTTCAGTGCTGTTTAAATTAAATTCCATCATAAATACGGTTATAGTTACAATTGTATATTTTATACCTTTATAATATCTGATTTATTAATAGATTTGTAGGGCTTGGTTTATATTTACTGGCTATCGGTTATAATTGTTTTGTTAATTTTACTACACTCGTATTAACAGTTTTCAATAACCCTAGCAACTCGCAGTAATTCACCACAATAGGAATGTTTATGCGCTTTCTTTCTCGACGATTAGTTATGCCCAACGATTTAAATTATGCAAACTCACTTTTTGGCGGTAGGGCCTTAGAATGGATTGATGAAGAAGCCGCTATTTATGCGATTTGCCAACTAGAAACTAACTGTTTAGTGACCAAGCATATAGGAGAAATTAGTTTTGAGTCTCCTGCAATGCAAGGTGATGTCGTCGAGTTTGGCTTAGTGACTAAAAGAGTCGGTAAAAGTTCTATTACAGTAACGTGCTTAGTGAGAAATAAGGCAACAAAGAAAACTATTTGTTTAGCTGATGATATTGTATTTGTCCAAGTTGATCCTGACACACGTTTACCTATGCCTCATGGAAAAAACCTGCAAGGGTTAGAGAAGCAATTAGCAGAAGAAGTTAAAAGCTTAAATATTTAATTATTTGTATAACTTGAGCGTGTTAGAGAAAATTGCATTCACGCAGGTACATGTGAAAATTCAACACGCTTTAGTACTAACCGTATAATGGTCATGGCTTGTTTTAACTTTCTCATGGCATTAGAATTGTCGTTATAAAAAACTTTGAGAATGTTGAATATGTCTTCAGATACCTTAGGTACGAGTCTTTATTACAAACAACAAGAAAAAGGCTATCGCGATCGCGCACTTAAACTTTACCCTTGGGTATGTGGGCGATGTGCTCGAGAATTTGAATATTCAAATTTAAAAGAGCTGACGGTGCATCATATGGATCACGATCACACCAATAACCCAAACGATGGCAGTAACTGGGAATTGTTATGTATTTATTGCCATGACAATGAACACGCTAAATATACTGATCATGCAAATTATCAAACACAAACAAAAGCAGGGGCTGTTGAGCAAGATACAGCCACCTATAATCCATTTGCTGATTTAAAATCGTTATTAAAAAAGTAAGTAAGGCTTGAAGCAAGCCTTACTCTTATAACGCCGAGCAAACTTCGTCGATTGGACAAGTAATTGCCCAAATATTTTTATAACCTATGCGTTTGAGCTGTTCAGCTGCAAAAATAGCTCTAACACCGGACGCGCAATGAATAAAAATAGCTTGCTCATCATTTGGGTACAGCGTTGATACTTTCATTTCTAATACGCCACGTGGAATATTAACGGTTGCTGGCGCCACTTTTTCACTTACCTCGCTCGGCTCTCTAACATCTATAACGACGCCCGACATGGCTTGGCACTTTATTTTTGCTTCAGCGGCTGTCAGTAGGTTAACTCCCTGTTTGATTTCACTGATTAACGTTGGAATTTTAACTAGCATTTGATATTTCTCTTTTGTAGTGGAGTTGTTTCTGTACTTACATTAACTGCTAAGGCATTACTATTTTCTTAAGTATGAGTAATAAATAGTTATTACAGGGCAATAATACTAGCAACTTTTTATATAAGATTTTTCTATATTAGTGTTTACTAATTAAGTAATCAATAATAAACTAAAAATAATTGATGTACTTTAGGAATATTTATGAATGTTGATCCACAAGAATTGAGTAAAAATGCCGAGGAAATAGCGTTGCTACTTAAGCAGCTGGCAAATAAAAATAGGCTAATGATCTTGTGTTGTTTAACCAATCAAGAATTATCTGTGGGAGAATTAAACGCTCAAATTGATTTGTCGCAATCAGCATTATCTCAGCATTTAGCCAAGTTAAGAGACAATAAACTCGTAGCAACTCGTCGTGTATCTCAAACTATTTTTTATCGGGTAGACAACCCCAAATTAACGATACTTTTGAAAACATTGCATGAGGTTTATTGTAGTAATAATCAGCCAGCAAACGTTAATTGAGCAACACCTTTGTTGAACTAAAACTTTTATCAACATTGGCGTTGCTCGCACAAGCAATAAAAATAAATAATCATTAATCAAACTACTGATAAATAATAGGCACTGAGACATGAACCCAACTAACTTTACCGCTAGGCTGTTACGTACAGTACTAACGAGTAAGCTTCCTATCGCAATATTGTTGTTGTCTGTATTTGCCGGTGCTGTTGCTCTTAAATTTACCGCACGTGAAGAAGAGCCACAAATTGTTGTACCTATGATTGATGTAGTGGTTGCAGCAAATGGCACTAACGCAAGACAAATTGAACGGTTAATTACCACACCATTAGAGAAATTATTATCGCAAATTCCTGGTGTAGAGCATGTATATTCGGCAACTTCAAACGGACAATCGAGAGTAACGCTACGTTTTTACGTGGGAGAAAATCGAGAACAAGCTATTCTTAATACTCACAATAAGCTGCTTGCTAACGAGAATAAAATGCCAGCTATTGTTAATCATTGGTTGGTTAAGCCACAAGAAGTTGATGATGTGCCCATTTTGATGATGGGCTTGTGGAGCGATGACGCCGCTAAAACGAATGATTATGAATTGCGCCGACTAGCTGAAGAAGTGAGTACTGTAATACAAGGTGTTGAAGATACAAGTGAAATTAATGTAATAGGTGGTCGACCACGGGTAGTGCAAGTTAATCTAAACCCTGAGCAATTAGCCGCAAGAAAAACTTCGATAGCTGAAGTCTTTAGTGCTATTGAAGTGTCTAATCTATTGAAGCATCAAGGCAATTTGACGCTAGAACGTCAATCAATCAGCTTTGAAAGTGGCGATGTTTATCGCAGCATTAATGCCTTAGAGCAAACACCTATTAATGTGATTGATGGCAGTGTGGTGTTGCTAAAAGATATTGCAACGATAGTCGATGGGCCCGATGAAGCCAAATACTACACCTGGATTGATTTTGCCCAAGGATATCAAGTGGGTAAAAACACAAACAAGCTAGAGCATAAAGTTAAAAATAAACACCCAACTAGTCATAATTCAAATAACTTCCCTATTGTTACCATTAGCGTAGCAAAACAGCGAGGGAGTAATGCGGTTAATGTGTCTAAAAATGTTCAAGAAGCGATTTATGCACTACAGGCTAAAATATTTCCCTCTAATGTTCACATTGAAATACTCAGAGATTATGGTGAAACAGCTAACGAAAAAGTGAATAATTTAACAACCAGTTTAGCTTTTGCTGTATTTACCGTTGTCGTTTTTATTGGTGTGTTTTTAGGTTGGCGTGCCGCTTTAGTTGTTGGTCTTGCGGTGCCTATTTGTTATGGCATTACTTTAGCTATAGATTTAGCTTTTGGTTACACCATAAATCGTGTGACCTTGTTCGCACTTATTCTGTCTTTAGGTTTACTCGTAGACGATCCCATTACGGGGGTTGACAACATTGAGCGTTATTTAAAACGCGGTAAAAATAACTTAACGGATAATATTGTTGGTGCTATTAATGAAATACGTGTGCCTTTATTACTCTCAACTTTGGCTATTGTACTCGCCTTTGTTCCCTTAGCATTTATAACAGGAATGATGGGGCCTTATATGGCGCCAATGGCATTTAATGTTCCGCTAAGTGTTATCGTAAGTACGCTAGTTGCTTTTTTAGTGACGCCATGGCTGGCGACAAAATTTTTAAAACCTGCAACACCTTTAAAGATAAATAACAGCGTTCAGCGCATTGAAAATAGCGCCAATGATAAAAGCAATTCACTGATTGAGTCATCTTCTAGTTTTGAGCGTTTTTACCGTAAAGTATTGTCGCCTTTATTAGAAAACAGAACGAAATCTAAGCTTGTACTTTTAGGCGTATTTATTGCTTTTATTGCTGCGGCAATGTTACCTGTGCTTCGTTTAGTTCCGTTAAAACTTTTGCCTTTTGATAATAAAAACGAACTGCAAATTATTATTGATATGCCTGAAAGTGCCACACTAGAACAAACCTCAGCTTTAGCTAAACAAGTGTCAGAGAAAGTACAATTGCTGCCAGAAATAAAAGCGATTTCTGCTTATGTAGGTATTGCTTCACCTATCGACTTTAATGGTTTAGTTCGTCAATATTATCAACGTCAATTGCCCAATATGGCAGATTTGCGCGTTACCTTAATTGATAAAGCTAAACGAGATCATCAATCTCATGGTGTAGTTTTAAGATTAAGGAAACTGCTTGAACCACTTAACAGGGATGGCGCAAAAATTAAAGTGGTTGAAGTACCACCCGGACCGCCGGTAATGAATACTTTAGTTGCAGAGCTTTATGGTAACCAATTTACCCCTTATGAAAATATACAGCAGGCGGCTACGTTAGTTGAAAACCGTTTAGCTAAAGAGCCTATGGTGGTTGAAATTGATAGTAACGTTGAAGATAACCAACAACGGCTACGCTTTATTACCGATAAAACCAAAGCAGCATTGTCGGGCGTGGCTACTCAAGATATCAATCAAGTGTTAGCTGTGGCTAATCAAGGTAGTGTTGCCAGCTATATGCATGACGAAAACGAAGCAGCACCATTGCCAATTAAGCTTCGGTTACCAATTGAGCAACGAGAAAGTATTGCTGATTTTTCTCGGTTAACACTTAAAGGTCGAGCAGGCATTGTACAAACAACAACAGCGCAAGGAATTGATATTGCACCGCAGTCGTTAATTTCGTTGGGGGAATTAGGAAGGTTTGAACAACAAGTAAACGATAAAACCATTTTCCATAAAGATTTAAAACCAGTGGTTTATGTTATGGCGGAAATATCGGGGCGAACGCCCGGTGAAGTTATTGCTGATGTCGCCTCAGACTTAACGACATCGTCGATTAGTAGTACGGAGGCTACCCAATTAAGCACACAAGATAAAAATCATACGAAAGATGCTCAAGCAAACGATTGGCAAAACCGTACATTTTTAACATCAGGTGGTGCTCAGCCATGGTCATTGCCTGAAGATATTAAATTGGTGTGGAGCGGCGAAGGAGAATGGCGCATTACTATTCGAGTGTTTAGAGATATGGGATTAGCTTTTATTTTTGCGCTAATTGGTATTTATTTTGTTTTGCGAATTCAAACGGCATCTACCGCTTTATCGCTCATTATTATGTCGGCTATTCCGTTAACAGTTATAGGTATTATGCCTGGTTTTTTAATGTTGAATCAATTTGGAGAGCGAGAAATTGCCGGAGCCCCAGAGCCTGTGTTATTTACGGCTACCGCAATGATAGGCATGATAGCTTTAGCAGGAATTGTTGTCAGGAATTCTCTTATTCTTGTCGAGTTTATTACTCAAGCTAGACAGCAAGGTGAAACCATTAAAGAGGCATTACTTCAAGCTGGTGCTGTGCGGATGCGGCCTGTTTTATTAACCGCAGGTACGACTTTATTAGGGAATTTAATTATCACCCTAGACCCTGTATTTAGTGGTTTAGCTATTGCGATAATATTCGGTATTATTTCTTCAACTGTCTTTACTTTATTTGTTGTTCCTATTGTGTATTTACTCGTATTCGACAAGCCTAATACAGTACAGAGTAGATAAAATGAGAGAGAATAATATTAACGCTAACGAGCAAAGCAACATAAACGATAATTTAAATAAAGGCCCAGGAAAAATTATGAAAAAGTCATTCATTCAAAAAGCGGTTATTCCCTTACTTACTTTAGTGGGCTTATTAATATGTGTTGCATGGATTGCAGGGTTGTTTGATGAAAAAATTGCACCAAATACCTTAGTACCAGCAGTTGAAAAACATCAGAATATTTATACTACAAAAAGTCAAACTCAGATGATTTTTGAACCAGTTGCTGCAAGTATTACAGCCAAACAAGCTAGTGTTATCTCGTCACGGCTTTTAGCACGTATTGATGAAATAACTGTAAGGGCAGGTGATAGTGTTAAAGAAGGCCAGTTGCTCATCAAATTGGAGCAATCGGACCTTCACTCTCAAGTGTTGCAAGAACAAGAAAAGGTAAAGGCGATTACGGCTCGACATATTGAAGCACAAAAAAATTATCAACGAGCGACACAGGTTTATCAACAAAAGCTCATTTCTGAAGTTGAGTTAGACAAATCGAAATCAGACTTTGATGCATTAAGTGCTGAGTTAAGCACTGCTAAACAAGCGTTAAAACAAGCACAAACAACGTTAAGTTACACTGAAATTAAAGCGTCAATGAATGGTCGAGTTGTTGATCGTTTTGCTGAGCCTGGGAATACTGCTCAACCAGGTAATAAACTACTTTCTATTTATAATCCATTGTCGCTAAGAGTAGAAGGGCAGGTGCGTGAAGGGTTGGCGCTTAACTTAGCACAAGGGCAAACAATCACAGTGCAACTACCCACATTTAACAAAAGTGTACCTGCTCAAATTGAAGAAATTGTTCCTGCAGCTAACACTGGCTCGCGTAGTTTTTTAGTCAAAGCGAGCATTAATTACCAAGAACAACTATTACCTGGTATGTATGCCAAAATGCTTATTCCTGCTGGTAGTGAAAATATAATTTACGTGCCACAAAATAGAGTTGCTCAAGTTGGACAATTATCGGTTGTCTGGGTGAGTGAAAATGGCTTAGCGCAACGCCGCTTTGTGCGCTTAGGTAAAAAAAATCATAAGGGATTAGTGTCAGTGATCTCAGGTTTGTCTGCTAATGAGCAGGTATTAGTTAAACCTTAAGAGAACATGCATAAAGTAAAAAAACGATTTTTTTACTTTTTATTTAATAAAATAGATGAAAGCGGCTTTTTAAAATGTCAATATCATCAGTTGGTTGTTATTATATCAAAGCTTGAATGTTATTTATTCAGTATCAGTAAGATGCGTATAGCGAAAATCAGATAATTAGTAAACACAAGGATGTTTTGAGTACATGTGTTTAATTATTCCACTAACGATAATTGACTTGGACCAATAGTGTTAAACAAAAAAAAATTATTTATCTATTTTTTATTATTCGCCTCGCAACTTCTCTGTGTGAGCAATGCTCAATATTTTACTAATAATGCTAGTACTTTTCTTCAAAGGCTTTCTCCTAACGAAGGCCTATCGCAAAGCCATGTGAATAAAACTGTACAAGATCATCGGGGCTTTATTTGGATAGCCACTGAAATGGGGTTAAATCGGTTTGATGGTTACCAAGTTAAATCAATCGATGGGCCAAATGGCATATTTACAACAGAGTCTATTACCACACTCTTTATTGATAAGAGTAAAACCTTATGGGTTGGCACATTAAATTCTGGTTTATTTCGAATAGACACTAACACTTTACGTGTTGAACAAGTATTCACTGGGCAATTAACAGCAGACTCGAAAGTATTTTCAGAAGTATTGACGATAGAGCAAGGTGCAGGTGATACTTTATGGTTAGGTATTTCAGAGCATGTTTACTCGTTAGATACTAAATCAGGAAAACTTACCCATTATTTAACCCTAAATTTAAAAGATAACATTGTTAGAGCACTACATTTAGAAGGGAATTGGCTATTTTGTGCTACAGGTTATGGCCTTTATCGATTAAATATATCCAATGGCGACAGTCTGTTTATTTCTCATCAAACTCCTGACTTTAATAGTATTGATAGCGATAATACGAAGTTTCTAATAAAAGATGACACCCTTGGTTTGTTAATGGGAACCGTTGATGGTTTGTTTCAAATACAAAATGCCATGAGTGACAGTATTGCTGAACTTACCAGTAAGTTAATTGTTCCAGATTTAAATATATGGGATATGCTGCTTGTTGGGAATGATTATTTAATTGCTACCAACAGCGGTTTGTTTCGTTTAAATCGTCTTAACATGAAACTAAGCCCAGTACTTAAGTTTAGTCATTCAAGGTTTCATACAACTGACAATACCATATTAGACTTATTAAGGGACACAAGTGGCAATATTTGGTTATCGTCAAAGTCTCAAGGCGTTTTGATTTGGTCTCCTGACACCCTACGCTTTCAAAGTATTCACTCGGCAAGTTCCCCTAAACTAAGTCATGATAATGTATTGTCTGTATATCAAGATAAGCATGATGTCTTATGGGTAGGGACAGATAATGGATTGAATCGTATTGATTTATCTGAAGGTATGAGCCAGTTATTACTTACCTCTAATGATTATAAAGCGGTTGCTGGTAATCATTTTATTGGTGATATTTACCCCTATACAGGCGATGACAGTAAACTTTGGCTGGTTGATGATTTTGGTTTGCAAATTTTTGATACCACTAACTTTACACTCACACGACCTAAATACAGTCAAGAAATGCTAGATATAGTCAACAATCACTGGCCCTTTGGTTATTATGTTGTTGATAATGAAAACATTATATTTATCACTAATGAAAGTCATTATTTATATAACTCAATAACTGGTGAGGTTCGTACATTACCTCAATTAAATGAGTTGAGTAGCCCTGAATTAAGTTGGGGCTTTTTACCTAGCTTTAGCACCAACCCAAAGAGTGTATTACTGGCAGCATCAGGACATCTTTATTTGTATAACCTGGTTACTAATGAATCTGAGCTTGTATATCGCACCAAAAATTATCAACCTCAATCGTTTGATTATGTAGATAACTGGGTAATAGATAAAAATAATACCTTATGGTTAGCAGTGAGTGGTGAAGGGATTATCGGTTTAGATAGTACGACCTTCGAAGAAAAATATCGTTTTGAAGCATCAACAAAAATGCCATCGGCAAGTGTTTATGCGTTGCAACTTGATGAATTTAATAACCTTTGGTTTAGCTCTCAATTAGGTTTGTTCCGTATGAACCTAGATGATTTTCATATTGAGAATTTTACCGCCGAAGATGGTCTGTTATCGAATGAGTACAATGGTTCAGCCTTTGCTAAACTTAATGATGGACGCCTTGTTTTTGGTTCGACTCGAGGAATAACTCTTTTTGCACCTCATCAATTTGTTGTTAATAATGCCATTGATAAGTCTTTCCAAGTATCGCTGACAAATATCGAACTATTATCAAATGATAAGCGAACATTTAAACCTCAACCCTCATTAGATGAATTAACATTAGATTATGATGAGTATGGGTTGAGGCTAGAGTTTTCTACCTTACACTATTCACGACAACTGAGAACACGCTATGACATAAATTTAGAAGGGCCAGAATCTTTTCATTTTACCAGCTATGCTAAAAATTCATTATTGCTTCCCAAATTATCTCCTGGAAATTATCAGCTTGAGATCTCAGCTTTTCATCCCGTTACGGGAAGAAAGTCGAAAGCACTGACTTTAGAAATACATTCATTGGCAGCTCCTTGGCTAACGCTTAGCGCGAAAATAATGTATTTAGTGCTAATTATCGCTGCTTTAAGTTTTTATCTTTATCTTAGGAATATTAGGCGAACTGCATTACTACTTGCTCATGATGAAACTAAAAAGAGTGAGCAACGAATGCTATTGGCGTTGAAAAGCAGTAACAGTGGAGTGTGGGAGTATCATATTGCTGATGATCAACTTTACGATAAACGGTTAACCGATGAGCTTGGTTATACAGATTTGAGGCAACCTCATATTTTAAGGTTTCACCTTGAACGTATCAAGTATGACGACTTTTCTCGGTTAGAACAAAACTGGAAGGACTTTGTCGCGGGTGATTTAAAACGTTGGGATGTTTCCTATCAAATGCTTGCTAATAATGGTTCGTGGTTATGGTTTAGGGATGTAGGGCGAATAACGGCAACCGATGCCGAAGGCAAACCAACTAAAGTCTCTGGTACTTATACCAATATTACACAATCTAAAGCTGATGAAGCAAAAGCAGTATTGTTTGGAGAAGCATTTAGTCAGATTAATGATTGGGTGTTAATTGTCAATTCTCGATTAGTACCAGTGTCGGCTAACGATACATTTTTTAGTGCGTTTTCTTCTAAAAATAGCCATGTGTTACCTAGCTTTGAACAAATAGTTGAAACCTTAGGAGATCAGAAATTTGAAGAATTTAAAGAAATAATTAAAGAAATTGAGCCGGGACAAACATGGCAAGGTGAAGAGGTTATTACCACTAAGCTTGAAGAAAAACATCCTGTGTTGATTAAAATTAATGCGATTGTAAAGTCGAATAGTGAGATTAGTCATTATGTTATTGTTATCTCAGATATTACTATTCAAAAAAATGCGGAAGAAAAGCTTAGACACCTTGCACATTATGATTATTTAACGAACTTACCCAACCGAAAACTTATTCTTGAAAAAATAGAGCAAAACATTGAAGAACATCGAGTTAATAAGAAAAAGTTGGCTTTGTTTTTTATTGATTTGGATAAGTTTAAACAGGTTAATGACTCGTTAGGTCATAGTGTTGGCGATGATTTACTTCGATATGTCGCCAAAACACTTATCCAGAATGTAAAAACACGGGATTTAGTTGCACGTCAAAGCGGTGATGAGTTTATGATCTTAATTGACGACTTTGAAAGTATTGAGCACTTGACCAATTTGGCTCGACGCATCATTAAAAAGCTAGCTGAGCCATTGAAGTTAAAGGGGACTCATGTAAACGTTTCTGCAAGTATTGGTATTGCTATCTACCCTGATGATGCAGAGCAGTCAGCGCAGTTAATTCAAAAAGCAGATATGGCGATGATTCATGCAAAAGAAACGGGCAGAAGTCGATTTGAATTTTTTACCGTTGCAATGAACGAAAAAGCTCAACAGCGCATTGCCCTTGAGGTTGAACTACATCAAGCTTTTAACAATAATGAGTTAATTAACTATTACCAACCTATTGTTGATTGTGCTCAACAACGCGTTATTGGTTTTGAGTTACTCTTACGTTGGCCTCAAAAAAATGGTTTTATTTCGTCTGAAACCTTCATTCCTATTGCAGAAGATATTGGTCTCATTAGCCAAATAACTGAGCAGGCAATAGATCAAGCGTTAGCCGATTTTTGCCGTTGGCAAATTCAATACCCTCATACGTATGTGTCGATTAATTTATCAGCCATCCATATTCTTCAAAAAGGCTTAGTGTCAACATTGCAAAAGCTAATACTCAAACATAATTTATCGGCTGAAGCAGTAAGACTTGAAATTACCGAAGGTACTTTACTCTCTGATAAATCGACTGCTTTGTTAAGACTAGAAGAATTAAAGTCTTTAGGCTTTAAGTTATTGTTAGATGACTTTGGTACTGGGTATTCTTCGTTAACTTATTTAAGTAAATTTCCCATCGATGTCATTAAAATTGATCAAAGTTTTATTCGTAATTTACAATCAAACCCGATGAATAAACCTATTATTAAATCTATTGTAGAATTGGCTAATAATCTTGAACTTACCTGTATTGCTGAAGGTGTTGAGACTGAAAAGCAACTGAGTTATATCCGCAGTTTAAATTGTGAAGTTATCCAAGGCTACTTTTTTGCTAAACCATCATCTATCGAACATGTCATTAGCGATGATTTTAAAGCTGAAATTACAAAATTACTGGCTTTGAATTAACATCAATGTTGCGATGGTGTTGGTTAAACTGCAATGGCGTCAGTTAAACAAAGAAAGAGTTCGCACTCTCTTTCTTTGTGTTGATAACCGATTTTAACCAATAAGGTCAGCTCAATAAGAGCTGAGAACACTCACTTAACAGATAGTGATTGATTTAGTTGATAGCTAAAAGTTCGACATCAAATATTAATACTGACCCACCGGCAATTTTTCCTGCATTTCTGTCGCCATACGCGAGTTCACTTGGAATAAAAAATCGTGTTTTTTCACCAACAGTCATTAATTGTAACCCTTCAGTCCAACCTTTTATTACTTGATTCAAGCCAAAGGTAATTGACTCACCACGATCAACTGAACTGTCAAATACGGTTCCGTCAATCAAAGTGCCATGATAATGCACTGTTACTTTATCTGTTGCAGCTGGGTGCTGTGTCTCTTGTGAAGGGGTTAAAACAAGATACTGCAAGCCTGATGATGTTGTTTTTACACCCGATTTGTTTTTATTTTCAGCTAAAAATGCTTTACCGAGCGCAGTATTTTTTTCTGAATTTTTTGCATTATTCATGTTTGAGACAATATAAAAAATGATGCCGACAGCAACAAGTATGGCGAGGACTGTTTTCATTGAACGTTTCCTAATATGTTACTTATGAGTTCAAGCACCAGTAAAGTTAATTAAACTCGGCTCACAAGCAGGACTAAAATAAAATAGGCTGCTATCGTACCAACAGCCAAAGAAAGTGCCAACCTTGAATTTTACCATTTAAGTAACCATGTTATAGATTGCTCTAAGGGCTGTAAACAATCCGATATTAACGTTAATTAGGTTAATCAATACATCACCGGTGCATCAACCTGAACAGACCACTGAGAAATTAATGAACAAATCATCAATAGAGCATCAACCTAGCAAAAATGATCAAACTGACAATATAAAACAAAAGAGAGCATTTCAAAGTCTTTTGCCTATTCTGGCTTTTATAAAACCTTATAAAGTTATGGTTATTCTTGCTTTGTTGGCACTTTTGTTAACCGCAGGCGTTAATTTATCTTTAGGCCAAGGTGTTAAGTTTGTTATTGACAGTGGCTTTATCGCAGGCTCTAAAGCGCAATTAACCTCAGCTATTATGGTGCTTATCGCCTTAATTGTTTTATTAGCGGTTGGTACTTTTAGTCGTTTTTACTTAATGTCTTGGCTTGGTGAGCGTGTTAGCGCTGATATAAGAAGCGCAGTATTTAATCGAATAGTGACTTTGCATCCTAGTTATTTTGAAGAGAATAGAAGTGGCGAGTTAATGTCTCGCTTAACTACCGATACCGCGTTGTTACAATCGATTATTGGCTCTTCTTTTTCTATGGCTTTACGTAGCAGTTTAATGTTAATTGGCGGCTTAATTATGCTGCTAGTGACTAATTTAAAGCTTACTTTATTTGTTATGGTTTGTGTGCCACTTATTCTAGTACCTATGATGATTTATGGGAAAAAAGTCAGAAATTTAGCTGAAAGCTCTCAAGAAGCAATCGCTGATATTGGTACTTATGCTGGAGAAATCATCCAAAATATTAAAATGGTACAAAGTTATACGCATGAACAACATGAACAGCAAGCGTTTGGTGGTGAAGTAGAAAAGGCTTTTAGTGTAGCTAAGCGACGAATTAAACAACGTTCTTTCTTAATTGCAACGGTGATTTTCTTAACTTTTGGTGCGATAAGTATGATGCTGTGGGTCGGTGGTATGGACGTACTTAACGGCACTATGAGTGGAGGTGAGCTCGGCGCTTTTGTTTTTTATGCTATTATGGTGGCGATGAGTGTGGCAACTGTTGCTGAAGTATATGGTGAGTTGCAACGCGCTGCTGGCTCTGCGACTCGATTACTTGAACTGTTGAAGGTTGAAAGTGATATTACACCCCCTAACGTTGTGCAAAAAATTCCTACTCCTTGTTTAGATAATGTTGCTCTGACCTTTAACAATGTCGATTTTTATTATCCCTCACGGCCTGATACTGCCGCGTTAAAATATATAAATTTAACTATACCCACGGGAAAAGTTGTGGCATTAGTTGGCCCCTCAGGAGCAGGTAAAACGACTTTGTTTGAATTGTTGCAGCGATTTTATGATCCACAAAAAGGGCAGATAAACTGTCATGGCATTAATATAACTCAGTTGGGTTTAACAGATTTAAGGCAATTAATGGGAATGGTACCCCAACATCCGGTACTGTTTAGCTCAGATGTTTGGCACAACATTCGATACGGTAAGCCAGAAGCGAGTGATGAAGCGGTTATTGAAGCGGCTAAGAAGGCACATGCTCATGAATTTATTGAGCAATTACCGCAAGGCTATAAAAGCTTTTTAGGTGAACAAGGAGTGAGATTATCGGGTGGCCAAAAACAACGGTTGGCACTTGCTAGAGCTATTTTAAAAGATCCAGAAATATTATTGCTTGATGAAGCAACAAGTGCACTAGACGCGCAGAGTGAACACCATGTACAAGCAGCATTGAACGAATTAATGGTTAACCGTACAACCTTAATTATTGCTCATCGACTAGCCACAGTAATACATGCTGACATTATTGTCGTTATGGATAAGGGACGCATCGTTGATATTGGTGATCATCAATCATTATTAAAAAGCTCACAGCTTTATCAACGATTGTGTGAGCTTCAGTTTGATAAAACAGATATCGCTAAATAACAATAACAATAACAATAACAATCACTAAAATTCAGCCTAAGTATTTAGTGAGCTGCACTTTAAGTATATAAAACGTGAAAGAGTGTTGAATTATAGCTCTTTGCTAGGGCGTGTTTAATTTTTACTAGGCAAAATAATGGTAAATTCAGCTCCTGCTAAGTCAGAAGAGTTTGCTATGTTAATTTCACCTTGATGCCATTGAATAATACGTTTTACGATAGCAAGACCCATTCCATAGCCTTTAACATTATTATTGATAGCTTTACCTCTGGTAAAAGGTTTTACTATTTCTGCCCATTGCTCTTTTTCAATTCCCTCGCCGTCATCACTGATGATCAGGTGAACACTTTCTTGCTGTTGCTTTATTTCTATTTTAACCATACTTCGGCCATACTGACATGCATTTTGAACCAAATTATTTACCAATATAGCTAAATAAGCAGGATCGCCATAAACAAATATTGGTTGTGTATTGGCTGTTAATTCAATATGTATCGCTTGCGTGTCTTTATTTTTAATAGTGTCGGTAACCAAAGCAGAAAAATCAAAGTTCACTTTATCTATTTTAACCATCGTTTGATCAAGCCTTGCGTAGCGTAATAACGTTTCGACAAGCGCTACCATTTCATCAACATTATCACTGATGCGTTGCTCGTAACGTTTACGAAGTAGAGGATCTTCTTCTTCTTGTAAAGTGTCTATACCAAAACGAATGCGGGCGAGTGGTGTTCGTAAATCATGTGAAACGGCGCTGCTAAGGAGTTTTACATCATTAACTAAATCTTCTATACGTTGCGCCATATGATTAAATTCAATTTCTAAATCACTAATATAAGCAATTGATCCTATGGTAACTCGTTGTGCTAACTTTCCTTCTCCAAAGGCTTTTGCTGCTTGGCGCAAAGCGAGTAAGCGTTTCAGTAATGGCATTAACCACAACAGCATTAATGTCAGCATGAGTAAGTAAAATAAACTGGTAAGGATAAAACTTGTAAGTTCATTTGAATGATTAACTTGAAGGGGAGGGGCAGATAGCACTAATAACTTATTTGTACGTGCTAAATAAAAATGTATATCGATGCTGTCTTGAGTTTCTAGTAATAACGTTTGACCCGATTTAAGGCTTTGTGTCAGTGAATCTGGCAACGCGAGTTTAGTTAGCGAGCGTAACTTTAATTGATAAACATTATTTTTAGGCCAACTTTGGATAAAATCTTCAGGGTTTTGTATTTCATTTAGGCTAGTTGCAATGTGCTGACCAATTTGTTCTAAAATCGCGACGCTATCTTTTTGTTCATTCGATTCACCTTCACTGTACTGGTTATAAATGTTATCAAACATCCAACCTAAGCCAATGGTTGC
Organism: Colwellia sp. SU-HH01217; assembly: GCF_057543495.1. Taxonomy (NCBI): domain Bacteria; kingdom Pseudomonadati; phylum Pseudomonadota; class Gammaproteobacteria; order Alteromonadales; family Colwelliaceae; genus Colwellia; species Colwellia sp. SU-HH01217. The sequence continues at coordinate 220,305 of NZ_BAAJLX010000006.1, forward strand.
AACTAGGACTACAGCAATTAATGAAAATGTTAAATTACGCATGATTATTATGACTTAATGTGATGTTTTTTAAATGTATTTATAATAAGTAACCTAAGCTCGGCTTAACAAATATTTCTCTAGCAGCTATTTTTCCTTACTTCTTCGTTAAATTTCTTGCAATAGGCCAGCTATTGACGCGAAATTTGCCTTGAATTAAGAAAAACTATCAAGCTAAAGTGGAGTAAAATAATTATTTACCTATTTTTCAAACTGTTAACCATCTCTTAAACCGAGTTCATGTTAAGTACTTAGAATTAAATAAGCTAATATTGTTCTTTAGTGAATGTTTTTGTTGATTAGATAAATTACCAAACATCCTTAGCTAATAAGTAGCCTTTACCCCAAATAGTTTTTATACGAAAGGGCTCTGAAGAGTTGTCTTTTAACTTTTTCCTCAATCGTGAAATACGCAAATCTATTGAACGGTCAAATCCATCATAATCATAACCTCTAAAATGGCTAACTAGTGCTTCGCGAGTGACAACTTGTCCTGCTTTTTGAGCAAGAAACCATAAAACATCGAACTCGTTGGACGATAGCTGAATATCTTGCTTATCTAAAGTAACACTTCTAGCGTGCTCGTTAATGACTAAACCGTTAAACTGGAGCTGATACTTTTGTTTTTCAGAATTGAAGTTTGTTCCGTTTTGTTGAACGGGTGTGTCGTTACGCCTTAATAAACCTCTGATCCTAGCTAATAGTACTCTTGCTCTAACAGGCTTGGTAATATAATCATCAGCGCCCATTTCTAAACCAAGCACTTCATCAATTTCTTCATCTCTTGCGGTGATCATAATAATAGGGTTGATAAATTCAGGTCTTACCGTTTTGCAGACATCTAAACCGTCTAACCCCGGTAACATGCCATCAAGCAAAACAATATCGGGATTGAGCGTTTTTATTAACTCAACCGCGTCGTCACCTCGATGGCAGGTAGTCACTTTAAATCCTCTGGCGGTCAGGTATTCTGCAATCCATTGAGCAAGTTCAATATCATCTTCTACTAACAATATTTTTGCTTCAATAACCTGTGTCATATTACCGTCCTATTTGAAAAGATGAGGCGAGATAATCGCTCGCCAATTTGTTATTTATATTTTAAAACAATCGCCAAGATTTTCTTGGCTTACCTTTTTTCTTATGTACCCAAGCCATTTTTACATTTGCTTGTGCAAGGATTTTTGTACCATGTTGAGTTTTTATCGCAAAGCGTAAGTTGGTTTTGGTTGTAAACTCTTTTTTAAAGGTGCCTTCTCGTTTGTTATACCAACATTGTAAGGGTTGAGGTTGCCTAGCATAGTACAGGCAATAGTTGTCAGTTTTATCTGCATGCCAAGTTAATTCAACGGCGACATAACAGTTTTGTCCTTGCTGCATTGCAACACATTGCTCAGGTGAAACGCTTAAGCTGACTGTATTGCTTTGCTGTGACTTTTGCGCAAGTTGAGCGGCTAAAGTATTTTCAAATGCCAATGGTGACGCACTTACATCAAAGCCTAAAAATAGCATGAAAGTGAGTAAGATTAAAAAAACACCTTTTTGTTTTTTACCTAGCAAAGAGCGATTGTAAATAGCTTGATTCATCACTCCCCCTTAAAAAGCATAGGTTAATAGTAAGCCTGCACGATAACCATTTTCTACGTTATCTGTACGACTCGCAATAGCGCGATCTGAGAGCGTGGTGTAGCCAGCAAATCCACCGATAACCCAATCTGTACTTAATGGATATTCAACGCCGACCTCTGCAGAAGTAGAAATGCCTGCTGATTTAGATAAATCATCATCAGGGACATCAACGACTCCATGAGGAAGTACTTCTTTAGAACGATATTGCACACCGACATTGGTATAAATATTCCAATTCTTAACTTGCCAGTTAACACCGTAAGAAATAGAGGCTTCAATGCCGTCGCTACCTTCATCGTTACCGCTTATTGGCGAGAAAATTATTTGAAGTAAACTATTATCAAAATAACCTGTTGCTCGTACACCACCACGTTTACTTTGGTTACGAATTTGAATTTCTTTTAAGCCGTCAATGCCACGAGTACTATTTTGATAATATAAATCGAAAGCCCAGTCTTCACTGTTATAAAAGTTATATCCCCATGCGGATAATGAGTACATGCCATGTGTGCGTCGAGAGCTTAAACCAGGAGATTCCATAAAAAATCCCAGCAGTTGTACTCGATAGCTAAAATCAAGATCAAACTCTGATGAACTGTCTTCATTGCCAGAAAGTGAATAATCATCACCTGTGCTAGAGATACCACTCATATTCAAATAAAAACCATCACGAGAGTTATCACTTATGTTAATTTCACTAATACGAATGTTGCAATCTTCAGTAATATCATCCTCATCGGTGCTGTCATCGTCACCACAATGGAAGTGCCAAGTGTCATCATCGTCAGAATTATCGTTTTGATTTTTATTGTGGCTGTGTTCACTCACTTCAACTTCAGCTGCTATTTCTGAGGGCGTTGCCTCTTCAATGATTACAGATTCAACCTGCTTGGAGGCCGTTTCTGTTGCAGGTAATGGTTTGTCATTTTTCGCCATCACCAGCGGCGCTGATAAAAGTAAACCAACTAAAGCGGTGTGGTTAAATAGAGGTTTTAATTTATATTTCATGGTGTTACTTGTCCTTAGTTTTAATAGGCCACTAAAGTTGTTATTCACTTTTTATTTCTCTAGCCTGTTTATGTCTTGATAATGACTTTAACTAAAGGGTAAAAAAAAAGACGTATCACTCATTATGCAGATGTATCAAATTGTATCGTATATGTTACTTATTACGATACAATTTATTCAATTATCAATGGGGCTTTGTGCTTGAAGAGCTTTGGTTGTCAATAAAACCCATGCAATATGAGTACAAGGCTTAGAGCAAAATAAATAAAGGATTGTTTCTATAACTGCCAAGCGTAACTGAACTTGGTAAATACGGTTCGTTGACCTCTGGTTAACTTATCTAAGCTATCATTTTGGTATCTGCCATCTAAGTAGCCAATAAAAAAATAAAGTATACGAGTTAATTTTATAAGTGTAAAAACTCGTGATTAAATACATTGTCTATTTGGGCGTTAGCAGTATTAATTTTCATGCATAGTAAAGGTGAAAACAATAGAGTATTGTGTGTAGATGTTTTGTTCCTTCTCGTTAAATCTTTCGAATTGCCATTGCTTTAAAGCTTTCTTAGACGTGTTGTTGAAAATTTTATCAGTTGAGTGATTAACTTTTATATTAATCACTTCTCCTAAAGCATTAACTTGATAATTTAAATCTACAGTACCTTCTAAATTTTGTTGGAGTGCCTTCATTGGATATTTAGGTTGCACTTTTTTTATCAAAACAATGTTTAATTTATCGGATAAAACTTGAGCGTTAATTTTGATGTTTTGTTTAAGTAACTGAGTATTAATATTGCTAATATTTACCACTTCTATTTTGCTATTTGTTGCAGCTATTTGCAGTGTCTTAGGTGGTATAATTACCTGAGGCAAAGGTGGGATTTCTTTTATTGTCATCGACGAAGGTTGCACTTGTGGAGTAGCTTTATTTGTTGGAGGTAAATTAAGTTGTGAATTAAGCTGAAAGTTAATATTATTTTCAGCGGGTTTAATAGGTGTTTTTAAGTGGTTAATTAATGCGAAAATTGAAAAAGAAGCAAAGCAGCTTGCACTGAGAATATATAATATTTTATGACTAAATAGTTTAATATTGCGCTTAGGTTGTGTTGGCGATTTTGTATCAATGTTAGGTGCATTAACGTGTTTTTTACGTTGTTGATAAAGTTCACTGATCGCTTTATCAGTTAAAGGCGAGCTCATCTATTTGTCTCCAAGTGCGTTCTTATATATTTTTTTGCATAACGTAATCTGCTTTTGATTGTTTCTTGTTCTTCATCAGTCAAATCGGCTATTTCTTTTAAAGTAAAACCTTCTTGTTGAAATATAAAAGCCTCTTTTTGATGAAAAGGTAAGTTATCTATCAATGCATTAAAATGATCTAATTGTTGCTCAAACTTTAATTGTTCAATTAAAGTTTGTGTTGTTAAATTGTGATCTTCCATTTCTTGATAAATCCACCTTTGCTGCTTTCGAAACTCATCGATGAGTGTATTTCTAGCGATAGAAAATAACCAATATTTTGCAGAGTTGTTGGCTTTGTATAAATGCTTTTTATGAATTACTTTCAACCATGTCGTTTGCAACACATCTTCAGCTAATGTACGTTCAGATTGACTTAGTAAATAATGAAAAATTGTTTGATTATACTTATCTACCAAGGCTGTAAGGTACTTGCTGTTATTAGTTTTTGCATATAGTTGCAGTAATTTGTCAGGATGGCTCTCGGGTGTGAGCCATCCTTTTATTGCTGACGGTAATTTCAAATTAATGCCCTATTTACCCTTGGTTACTATCCAGTTTGAAATCCAATTGAACTGTTAAATTGTGTTGCTCAATTACATTACCATTTACTGTTTTTGCTCGATACTTCCATTTTTTCAATGCTTGTCTTGCTGCTTTATCGAATGTTCTTTTAGGTTGCGATTCTAACACTCTTACGTCAAAAACTTCACCTAATTGATTAATACTAAAAGCAAGTTTTACCCAACCTTCAAGACCATTATTTAATGCTTTAATCGGGTATTTAGGTGTTATCTGTACAATAGGTCTTGCATCGCCATCTCTTAATTGCCCTGAATTATTTAAAGCTGTGTTAATGCCTGGTAATTTAATTACTGAAGGCGAGTAATCAATTGTATTGTTAACATTATTTATCTCAGGCTCCTCCATACTTTTTGGAGGTGCCTTCGGTGTAGGTGGCGGTGACGGCTTTACTCGCGGAATTTCTGTTATCTTTGATTTTGGCGGTGTTTGAGCAACGTCAAAGGGAATACTATTATCAACAATGAGAGGGGCTTGTTCATTTTTGTTTATTAAAAAAGCCATAAAAGCGAATAAAGAAAAAGTGATGGCAATTGCTGTTAAAGCTATAGGTACGATATTTTTCATATATATTTCCTTTTCGATTATATACGTTGGTAAAGGTAAAAAGTTAATAACAGTCGTGATTAGTGACTGTTAATAAATAAAACGTAGATAAAACCGAAAAGGGGTTAAATAAAATTTTAAAATGATAAATTATATTAAATCATCATACTTGCCATTGTTGCTCAAACTCTAAACTTTTTTTAAGGCAGGCTAATGCTTTATCTAAAGTACTTGAATTTGTATTAGCACGATAAGCTATGTAAATAGGGTATGAAAATTCGGGAGAGCCTTTAACGATCTCCAGTGCACCTGTTGCCAAATACTTAGCGACAACTCTTGTTCTAAAATAGCCATTTCCGCCATTTTTTAGCATGAATTTTAGTGCTAAAGGGCCTAAATTAAAGCTTAATGCTGCTTGTCTTTTTTGAGGAAGAACAGCGTCAAAATTACGTTTAAATTGATCTCCCCAATCAATAAATAAATCAGGAGAAAACCTGTCAGGTACTTGTACATGGATGAGCTTTTCTTCAACGACTTGCTCAACGGAAAATCCAGAAAAATAACTCGGTTGGTGGACTAAAATAGCATCTAAGTTACTCTTTTCAAGTAAGGTGATTAACTTTTCAGTATTATCTACTTCACTATGTATATGTAACTCGGGAGCATTTTCAGTTACCGCAGTAACCCAATCCACCATTAACGGGTTCCATAGACTCGTTTCAACGCCAATGTTAATGGTGTCACTTTGTCCTTGAGGTAAAACTAAGTGCACTTTAGCCTGTTCAAATGTTTGGACTAGTGTTAGAGCATAACCAGCAAAAACCTCACCTTCTCGAGTAAGTTTTGCTCCAGCTCTATTACGAGTAAAGAGCGAACATTTTAAATGGCTTTCTAAAGCTTTTACTCTCGCTGTAATTGTTGTTTGTGTAACATTAAGGCGCTGTGCTGCTTCTACAAATGTACCTGCACTCATAATTGCCAGAAATGTTTTTGCCAATTCTATATCCATTTAAGAGGTCCTTTAAATAAGCTAATACAGATTTAACTTCATAAAAATTGCATTTAAATATCATTAATATTCATTATACATATATTTTAAGGCTAGGTATGCTGTGCGCCATAATTTATGTGTGATGAGTTAATCTTTTGAATTTATATAGATTGGGGTTATTTGGAATGTGTTTCTCACTGCTGTTGTTACTCACAGCAATTTATGTTGTTTTTATTAGTACATTGGATATTTCATTCGCGTGGACAATGTTTTGGCACTTTACGCTGCTGTTAACAGGTCTGTCTTTTAAATTATTTTATGTCATGATTTTAGCTGCTGAGTCTAAAAGTAAGTCAAGCGTCTAGCCTTATCGATTTTTTTGAATTTATATTAACTAAGATTATTTAATAATGAAGCCTAGTAAAAAAGTGCAAATTGAACATGTTTTTTCTGAAGTTAAAAAGTATTTAGGTATTGAAGAGAACAATACGTCTAAAACGGAGAAGTTAATTTCTGGCCTCGGTGCGATGATTTCTATTTACTTGTGTCAACTTATGACCGCGCCTTTTATCACTCAACCCAGCTCTTTGCTGTTAATTGCTTCCATGGGGGCGACAGCGACCCTTATTTATGCGTTGCCCCACGGCGCACTTTCACAGCCTTGGAATGTCTTGGGAGGAAATTTAGTGTCTGCTGCTATTGGCGTTTTATGTTATCAACATATGTCTGACTCGGCTTTATCTGGTGCTGTCGCAGTAGGAGTTGCAGTGCTTGCGATGTATTACTTACGCTGTTTACACCCACCTGGAGGTGCAACGGCATTATTTTGTACCCAAGGTGGAGAGCAAGTATATGAACTGGGTTTTAGCTTTTTATGGCAGCCATTATTAGCTAATGTGTTAATCATTATTTTTGTTGGTGTGATCTTTAACAGCATATTTTCTTGGCGGCGTTACCCAGCACATTTAAACTTTAAAGACATTAAGGGGCATCCGTCGGTTAATCACTTGAGCCATGAAGACTTTAGTGCGGCTTTGATGCAACTTGATTCGTTTGTTGATATTACTACCGAAGAGTTAGCGATAATATTCGATCGTGCACTCATTCATGCCTCGACTAATAAACCTAATAAAAAACAGTTGTTAGAGGCAGAGCGCTTCTACAGTAATGGCTCTTTAGGTGAAAGTTGGAATATAAAGCAAATTATTAATATCGATAAAGCGAAAGTTCAATTTAAAATTATTGCGGGTAATGGTCAGGGCATGATTAAAGAAGCAAGCCAAAGAAGATTTAAGAAGTGGGTTAAGTTTGAGGTAGAATTTAGCCAAGGCAGTTGGGTAAAAAGATAACTTTAGTAAGCTTAACTAATCTGAGCTCGGCTTAACAAATATTTCTCTAGCAGCTATTTTTCAAGCTGTTAACCCTCTCTTAAACCGAGTTCAGGTTAACTAAGTTTTTATCGACAGATTACTCAACTTTTTCTTTTAATGGCAAGGTGAAAGTAAAGGTACTTCCGCGCCCTAAATCGCTCTGTGCTGATATATTACCTCCCATAATTGAAGCTAACTGCTCCGCAACAAATAACCCTAAACCAGAAGTCCCTTTTCTATTGAGGGTGTGTTGCTCAAAACTATCAAAAAGTTGTTTTAACTGGACTTTGTTCATACCAATGCCGGTATCGTGAACAGATATTATTAATTGGTTGCTTTCTTGGCTTATTCTCAGTGTTATTTTACCTTCTCGGGTAAACTTAATGGCGTTGGAGCAAAAGTTAGTGAGTATTTGTTTTAAACGTTTAGCGTCAAAATAAACAATAAACGGTGTCGGCAAATTATTGTCTATTTCAAACACTAATCCTTTGCTTGTGGTTGGTTCAATAAACATTTCTAAGATTTCGTTTAGTACTAAATTAATATCTTGGTGTTTTAATGTTAACTCGAGGGTATTGGCTTCTATTTCTTCTAAGTCAATCATATCGTTAATTAACTGTAGTGATTGTCGGCTGCTTTCTAAAATAATCGCAATTTCAGTCTGGATTTCTTGAGTGTCACTTCTGTCTTTTAACATCAATTCTGATTGTTCAATTATTTGCTTTAAAGGTGTTTTAATATCACTTGTGGTGTTGATTAGATATTGGCTCTTAAGTTTGTTAGCATCTTGTAATTCTTGTACTAAGCGGTCAAGTTCTTGAGTTTTTTGTTTAACTTTAATCTCAATTTTCTGTTTAGATGTCTTTTCTATTTTTTTTCTAAAGATAAAAAAGGTGCATAATAAAATAAAGAGAATCGATAAGGTAATAAAGTACTGTAGTTGCTTAGATTCTTTATTTTTTAATTGCGTTAATTTTTCATTTTGCGTTAATTTTTCTACTTGCTGGGCAAGTTGCTCAGATTCAAAACGTGCTAATTGCACATTTAGTCGTGCATTATTCATTTTAATTTGTTTATTGGTATATTCGAGGTGAGTTGTTAAAGCCTCTGATGTATTCTTTTGAGTGGCATAAATAAGTGATAACAAAGCTAGATTACTGTTAAGTAAAGACTGGTATCCCATCTCCCTTGCTATTTGATTGGCTAATGTGATTTTGTTTAGGGCCTGTTCTATATCACCTTGATAAAAATAAGCTTTCGCTAAGCTGTTTAGACTGCCTGCGTAGGCTTTTTTATGGTCAACAGCTAAACTAACGACTATACCTTTTTCAGCGTATTCTTTTGCTTTTTCGGGTTGATTTAATTGATGGTATAATTCTGCAATATTGTGCAGTTGAGCTGCAATTTGAAAACGATCATTCTCTTTTTGAAAGTAAGTTAAGGCATCGAGTAAATACTTTTTAGACGCCTGATACTGCCCTGAGTGTTTGTAGGCGACTCCTAAGTGTGCCCATATCATTGCAATAGTATTTTGATCACTTAATGATTCTCTTTTATTGAGTACTTCAAGTAGCATTTTAATTGCAACATCGTATTGCTTAATGTTTACGTGCATTAATGCAATGTTATAACGGACATCAATTTTATCTTCTTCGCTACCAAAGTTTTGATATAAAGCCTCAGCAAGTTGATAGTTTTTTAATGCCAACAAATAATTACTCATGGAGGAATAAACTAATGCTAAGTTGTTATACAAGCTTGCTTGTTTAATAGGTGCATCAGTAGTTTGATAATAAGAAATTGCTTGTTGGTATGCAGATATTGCTTGTGTGTACTTTCCTTGATAATAATAAATAATACCAAGTAAGGTAAAGGATTCAGATTCCAATGCGATAAAGTTTTGGCTTTGGGCGATTACTTGCGCTTGCTGAAGGCTTTCTATGGCACGGTTGAAATTATTAGTCGTTAAATAAGCACGACCAAGCATGTTTAATGTTGAAACATACTGCTCGGGAATTATTTCTGGCGATTTTAGTAGTGATTCGAGTGCTTCTATTGTTGAAGCTTTATTTTTCACTTTCTTTAGGGAGGTTAACTGTTCTGCAATGGGAGTAGCTTCTGCGTATGCAAAATGACTCAAACTTAACGTAATAAAACAACTAAGATAGATAAATAAAAATGAAAAAGATTTAAACAAAACTAGTAACCTTAGATCAATAAACTAGTTATCGTTAACTAATTTGTAAAAGCAGATCATTTTATAGCATCTAACAAGCACGAAAAGAATGGCTAACAGTAATATTTTGTTGTTCTAGAACCTTAAATGATGAATTTTCATAATTGTTAAGGGAAGAGGAAGAGTTGATTTTGTTACCAATATAAAAAAGCCCAGCGAAATCGCTGGGCAAAAAATAAAGGGAGAACATGTCGTTAAAGGTTAATTACTGTTATTTTCAATGGCGGCAGAGTCAGTTTTCTTTGATAACAAACTTTTACCATTAATCGCTATTTTTCTTGGCTTTAACGCTTCTGGAACTTCTCTTTCTAAGTCAATGTTTAGCAAGCCATCTTTAATAAATGCTCCGATAACTTTAACATGATCGCCTATTTGAAATTTTCGCTCAAAGTTGCGCTCTGCAATACCTTGATGTAAAAATTTACGTGGGCTTTGTTCGTTACTACCTTCATTCAGTTCTGCTTTAGTGCCGGTAATAACCAAGGTGTTTTGTTTAGACTCAATATCCAATTCTTCTTCAGCAAAACCGGCAACAGCCATGGTGATGCGATATTGATCTTCAGAAATTAATTCAATATTGTACGGAGGGTACGAAGATTGTTTTTCTGATAATGATGCTTTGTCAATTAAATTGGCTAAGTGATCGAATCCAATAAATGAACGGTATAGTGGGCTGAAATCTTTAGATGTACGCATAATTCATATCCTATTAATAAGTTAGCAATATGTTAATAAAACCTAAATCTGATTTGACTATAAAGTTAATGTCCAACATAGTAGTTGCAATATTAGCTATTAATAACCAATCACATTAGGTGATGTGCCTTTCAATATTTGAACAGGCGGTTAATGTAGACCCTTAAGGCGACTACATAATAATAGATGGGAACGCATATTTTATTTTCAAGCAAAAAAGTGAATATTTTTATTTATTTTAATTAACTTATTGAATATTAAGGGTTATAAAAATGATAAAAACAGAACAAATTTTAAGATATTGGTTTGGTGTTTTAAACAACGAGTTGTCAAATCAATCGCAATCATTATTGTGGTATCAATCTACGCCTGAAATTGATCAAGAGATTTTTTCACAATTTAATCATTTATACCAACAGTCGATTAGTGGCAAGTTAGCGCATTGGCATGATAATGCCAGAAGCAGTCTTGCAATGATTATATTGTTAGATCAATTACCCCGAAATATGTTTCGAGGTACTGCGCAAGCCTTTGCCTCTGATAACAAGGCACTTTTAACTGCTCAAAAAGGCATTGAAAAAGGGTTTGATAAAGAATTGTCTCTGATTGAACGGATTTTTTATTATCATCCGTTTGAGCATAGTGAGGATTTAAGTGTTCAACAAAAAAGTGTCGATTTGTTTTCTAGCTTACTTGATGAGTACCCGAGTGAAGTTCATCAATCTGTTATAAAGTCTTCGGTAAACTTTGCTCAACAGCACTTAACAATTATTGAACAATTTGGCCGTTTCCCACATCGAAATCAAGTGTTGAACCGCCAATCAACAGTGGCCGAACTTGACTATTTAAAAACGGGTAATAGCTTTGGTCAAGCGGCTAAAAAATAATTCATTATATTTAAAAAAAGCGTAAATTAGGTAAAGTAATTTACGCTTTAGAAGTGAATTTAGAAAACTTAATGGTCGTAAGCCATGGTAAAACTTACTGAGTATATTATTTTCAAATGCTTATGTTGTTGAATTGTTATTTAGAATTACCCTTGCTAGCGTCTTCATTACTAGAAGGTTCATCAGGACTTAACGCACTTAAAGTCGCTAACGCCATTTCGTAATTAGGTTGTTGTGAAATATTAGCAACCAATTCTTTGTAGGCAACTTTTCCTTGGTTATCAATGATAAATATTGCGCGGGTTAATAATCCCATATCTTTAATAAGCAACCCGTACTTACTACCGAAATCTCGCCAAACACTGTCTGATAATACTTTAATTTTATCGATACTTTCAGTTTTACAAAAACGTTTTTGAGCAAACGGTAAGTCGTTACTAATGGTTAACATGGTAATGTTAGCAGGTAAATTTTCTACTTCTTCATTAAAGCGTTTGGTTTGTATCGAGCAAACACCTGTATCTAGGCTAGGGACTACTGAAATAAGAACAATATCTTCGCTAAAACTTGAAAGCTGTACAGGAGTAAAGTTTCCATCTACCACTTTAAAGTTAGGGGCTGGTTCACCGACAGCAACTTGCGTACCTAAAAGCGTGACGTATTTTTCGCCTGCTTTGACTAAGTTGGGTGATTCAGTTAATTCTTCTTGAAAAGAGTTTGCGTGAGCAGATAAATTTAATGTTGTATTTATCATTAATAATAAAGTTAAAGTAAATAATTTCATATAGTGTGGAGATTGTGAGTATATTGAACGGTAAAGCTTATCGTTTTCGTAAAAAAATTGCCATGAAATAGTCAGTTAATACTTGGTAATATGGCTAAAATTACCTATTGTTTAAGAAGATAGCTCAAAAAACAAAGACCTTTTATAATTTCACTTAGTTTAGGAAGTATTTCTCTATGTCGACTCGGTTGTTAATTTGTGATGATTCAAATATGGCGCGTAAGCAAGTTGCTCGCTCTTTGCCTGATGATTGGGACGTTGAAATTAGTTTTGCTCATGATGGTGTTCAAGGCATTGAAGCAATTAAGGCGGGTAAAGGGGATGTTTTATTACTTGATTTAAACATGCCCAATATGGATGGCTATCAAGTGCTTGAAGAAATTTTAAAACAAGACTTGCCGACATTGGTTGTGGTTATTTCTGGTGATATTCAACCAGAGGCACATAATAGAGTTAAAGGGCTTGGGGCTTTAGATTTTATTAAAAAACCGGTAAATAAAGCAAAGCTCACCGAAATTTTACTTGCCTATGGTATTTTTACTAGGGAAGAAAATAATAACGCTGCACCAACCGATATCAATCAGGATAAACAGCCGCTTCCAGACATAACAAACAGTAAATTAGATGAAATTACCCAAACGATAGCAGCAAAAGATCCAGTTAAAGAGCAACCATCCGTAAAGTCTTCCTTACCCAAAATGACCAAACCTGCGCCTATTGCGCTCGACTCTGAAACTTCTATCGCAGATGATTACTATATTCTTACGCCCGACATGCGAGATTGCTATCAAGAAATTGCTAATGTTGCAATGGGACGGGCTGGGGATTTGCTTGCTCGATTATTAGATGTATTTGTTGTTCTGCCAATTCCTAATGTTAACTTTATTGAAGTTAGTGAATTGAGTATGGCGCTTTCTGCTATTGAAAGTAGAGAAAGTACCTCAGGTATTTGCCAAGGTTTTATTGGGGCAGGGGTTTCAGGAGAAGCATTACTGATATTAAACGATTCAGGTTTTAAAGACATTGCTTCATTAATGAATTACCAAGATGAAGTTGATGCTAGCTCTGAGCTCGAATTATTAATGGATTTAGCTAATGTGTTAATTGGTGCTTGTCTAAACGGTGTTTCTGAGCAGTTAGATATGCAGTTTAGCCAAGGGCATCCTGTTGTTTTAGGGCAGCACCGAAGAGTATCAGAGCTTATCGCTTCTAATGCGAATAAATGGAAGAAAACATTGGCAATAGAGATTAGCTATAATATTGAAAACTATAATATAAAGTGTGATTTATTATTATTATTTACTGATAAGTCCATGGAAACTCTTAATAACAAAATTTCTTATTTACTAGATTAGGCGTGGAATTAATATGTCATCAGATTCAGGACAGTTGAATGAACTACATTGGTTAATGGAAATGCTTCATACCATTGATGTTGGCTTAGTGGTACTTGATCGAGACTATACTATCCAAATTTGGAATGGTTTCATGGAAAATCATAGTGGTTTACTTCCACGAGAAACAAAAAATAAAGTGCTGTTTGATTTGTTTAGTGAGATCCCTCAAGACTGGTTTAAACGTAAAGCAGAATCTGTTTTTTTACTGAAAAATAAAGCCTTTACTATTTGGGAGCAGCGCCCTTATTTATTCAAATTTCAAAATTATCGGCCCGTTACCGGTACTGCCGATTTTATGTATCAAAACTCGACGTTTATTCCGTTAATATCTGCTACGGGCGAAGTGACTCATCTTTGTCTTATTATTTATGATGTCACCGACAATGCTGTTCACAAACAAGATTTAGAAAAGGCCAATGAAAGGCTTGGCTTATTAAGTCAAACGGACGGCTTAACTAAACTGTTTAATCGTACGCACTGGGAAGAGTGTTTATTAATTGAATATCAACGCTGGTCACGTAGCCAAAATGCGAGTTGTTTGGTGATGATCGATATTGATCACTTTAAAAAAGTGAATGACGGTTATGGCCATATGGCGGGTGATAGCGTTATTAAACATATCTCAGCTATTATTCGCTCTCATGTAAGGGGAACAGACATTGCAGGACGATATGGCGGTGAAGAGTTTGTTATTTTACTCAGTGATACAGAGCTAAATAACGCATATATATTTGCTGAAAGATTACGTAAAGCCATTGAAGAATCAACAGTAAAATATAATGATATTGAAATAAATTATACAATCAGTTTAGGTATTGCTGAAGTAAACCCAAGCATACAAAGTTATGAGGCTTGGATTGAGTGTGCTGATGCTGCAATGTATCAAGCAAAAGAGGCGGGAAGGAACCAAACAGCATTATTTCCACTTCCTAAATAATGTTTGTTTAACTTATGATGAAAGCTGAGAAAGGTTAGCTTTCATCATAAAGCATTAATAAATTTATTGTTGCTGATAAACCTTTTTACCATCAACCCATGTTGAAATTACTTGGTTCTTCCATAGCTTTTTTTCATCAATAGTAAATATATTATCTTTTATTAAAATAAAATCAGCTTTTTTTCCTGCTTGCAAAGAGCCAATGATATTTTCTTGATGTCCACTATATGCTGCAGCTTGAGTGAAACTGTTAAATGCTTCAACTCTCGTCATTTTTTCATCGCTCATCCAGCCACCTAATGGTTGATTAATATGATCTTGTCGTGTGACTGAAGCATGCAAACCATAAAAAGGGTTAGGTGACTCAACGGGAAAATCTGAGCCTGCAGCAATAATCGTATTAGCAGAGAGTAACTTTCTCCATGCATATGCACCTAAAATACGTTCAGGACCTAATCTATCGATAGCCATATTTTTATCGCTAGTGGCATGCGTTGCTTGCATTGAAGCGATAATACCAAGTTCAGAGAAACGAGGGATATCACTTAAACGTAACACTTGAGCATGCTCAACTCTATGTCTTAAGTGTTTGGTATTAGTACGCTTAATATTTTTTTCGTAACTGTCTAAAACGATGACATTGGCATTGTCGCCAATTGCATGAGTGTTAACTTGAAAACCAGCTTTCATTGCAGTATTGATATATTGATTTAACGATTTGGAGTCATGCAATAACAAGCCTTTATGGCCTGAGTGATCTGAGTAACTTTCAATTAACGCTGCACCTCTACTTCCCAATGCACCGTCGGCTTGAATTTTGACACTGTTAAAAGCAATCATATTATCTTTACTAGAAAATGTGCCGGCCTCTATAACTTGCTGCCAATTATCGCTAGGCAAATACAACATTGCATTAATGCGAATAGCCATGTTCTTTTCATTAGCCAGTGCTTTATATAACGTTAAATTTTCTTTATCAATGCCTGCATCATGAACGCTAGTAAGCCCCATACTTGCTAACGACTCCATTGCTTTTATAAGAGCTGTTTTATTTTCTTCTTCAGTTAATGGAGCAACATTTTTGGTGATTAAATTCATGGCATTATCAATAAATACACCTGTCGGAGTGCCTTGAGCATCTCTGATTATATCACCACCTTCAGGTGTAACTGTTGCTCGTGTAATGCCTGATATTTTCATGGCAGCTGAATTAGCCCATCCCGCATGACCATCAACTCGTCTTAACCAAACAGGTTTATTTGGAAAGTATTTATCTAAACTTTTTGCTGTTGGGAATTGGTTGGAGGGCCATTGTATTTGGTTCCACCCTCTGCCTTGTATCCATGCCGAATTCGGATTTTGTTTTGAAAAATCAACAGCTCTTAAGACAGCTGCTAATTCAGAGTCACTATTGATCAAATCCGCTTGCATTAAGCTCAAACCATAATTAAGTACATGGCCATGAGCATCAATTAAACCTGGTATTAATGTTTTTCCATTACCGTCTATTATGGTAATCGTTTTATCATTTAGCAGGTTTTCGTTTTTATTTAATGCGGTAGCATTTAAGAATACTTGATCAATTTTGTCATCAGTAAATAAGAGAGCATAAAACTGTATAAGCTTATCGTTTGCCATTGTATAACCTTGTACATTTTTAATTAACGTGGTTTGAGCATTAGCTAAAGCACTAAAAAATAAGGTGATAAATAGTAAAAATGAAGTTTTTATCATTGAAGTTAGCCGATATAAAATAGTACAAACATCCTAACATGGTTATTAGTTATACACTATTTTCCCTAATTGTATTAGCCAACGGTTTTATACTGACTTTAAAATCGCTAAGTTAGATTTTCTGTAGAGCAATAAGTTAAGTAACAATATAAATAAGGGAATAAGCCAATTAATAAATAGACCAAATTGGCTGTAGGGAGTTGCACCGTCAACTAATTGCACCTCAGCTCTAAGTACCGCTTCTTCAAACTGAGGAATTCTTTCAATAATTTTACCTTGGTGATCAATTACAGCAGTAATACCATTATTGGTTGAACGAAGTAATGGTCGGCCGAACTCTAATGCACGCATTCTGGCTATTTCTAAGTGCTGGTGAGGTCCGTGAGAATCACCGAACCATGCATCATTACTTACTGTTAATATCATATCTGTTTCATTGGTCAAGTTAGCTGATAATTGTCTCGGGAAAGCTATTTCAAAGCAAATAAGGGGTAAAATATGCAAATCACTGGCGATTAAATTTGGTTGAACATACTTCCCTCGACTAAATGAAGACATAGGTAAATTGAAAAATGGGGCAAGTGGTCGTAACCATTCGCCAAATGGCACGAATTCACCTATTGGTAATAAGTGGTTTTTGTAATAACGGTTACTGTGATTATAATAATAATCACCTTCTGCATCATCGCTGTATTTTTTTCCTAAAACAATCAATGCATTGAAAAAATCATTATTGCGATTGTTGTAATTAAGAATGCCGGTAATAATTGCGCTATTATTTAAGCTGGCTGAGCTATTTACCGTTTTTAAGTACTCTTGTACCTCTGGCTCCCAAGAAGGTACAGCTGATTCAGGCCAAATAATAAGATCTGCATCATAGTTTTCTCTGGTTAATTCTAAAAATTTCAGCATAGTTGGCCACTCTTGTTGAGGTGTCCACTTTAAATCTTGGGCAATATTGGCTTGAATTAAAGCCACTTTTTTAGTTTGTTCAGTGGGAGTTACCCAAGCTACATTCTGAATACTGAAAGTAAGTATTATGATGGTAGAAAAAATTACCAGATGTGTTTTTTTGCTTAGCTTCGACAGTGTATTAAAGTTGAAAATTAATTGATATAAGCAAATGTTAATCACTAGTATTAAGCAGGTTATACCGATTTCACCAATTAGAGGAGCAAATGCTGCAAGTGGGCTTTCTATTTGGCTATATCCTAAAGATAACCATGGAAAGCCAGTTAAGAACACACTACGGCAATACTCGCTAAAGAGCCAAAAGGCGGGGAGTAGCCAAAGGTTTAATTGCCTGTCTTTTGGGGCGCGATCACTGAATCTTGCACTTAAAAAACATGCTAAAGCAGGGAAAAGTGCTAAGTAAATGCACAAAAGTAGCATCAATAACAGTGATACAATTAAAGGAAGACCACCAAATTGATCAATACTTACATGTACCCAACTAATGCCACTAGCAAACCAACCTAAACCAAAAAAGAAACCTTGTTTACTGGCATTAGCCACCGTTGCTTTATCTAAGCATTTAAACCATATTGCCGGAATAATTAACGCTAAGCCCCATAGCGAAAATGGAGCATAAGCAAAAACTAAGCTTAAACCAGCGAGAAAACTGAGCCAATAATCTTTATTTTTCATAGTATTGAGTAATTTTATGCTGGCAGTAGTGCCATAGTCGTTGCTTTGTTGCCCTAGTTAATATAATCAATCACTGGCTTTGCCGTTTACAGGATGATCTTTAGGGACAGTTAGTTGTAATACTTGAATTCGTCGATTATCAGCAGATAATACTTTAAATTCAAAGTCTTCAATGGTGACTGTTTCACCTTTTTTAGGCATATGGCCAAATTGATGTAACACGACACCACCAATGGTGTCGGCATCAGCGTCGTCATATTGACAGCTAAAATATTCATCGAAATCTTCAAGATCGGTTAATGCTTTGAGTTGATAAACATTACCTGCTAAATGCTTTATATCTTCTTCTATTTCATCATCGGTTTCATCTTCAATTTCACCAACAATTAACTCTAAAATATCTTCGATGGTAATTAAGCCTGAAACTCCACCATATTCGTCGACAACAATAGCCATGTGATAACGCTTTGAGCGAAATTCCGCGAGTAAAGGTTCTACTTTTTTACTTTCTGGAACAATAATAGCGGGACGAATAAGGCTTTTTAAGCTTAGTTCTTCATTATTTTGATTAAAGCCAAACGTCAGTAAATCCTTGGCTAATAAAATACCTTCAATATGATCAATATCATCGTTAACAATAGGGAAGCGAGAGTGTCCTGATTCGATGATGGTTGGTAAAAACTCATCAAGAGGTTGCTCAATCTCTAAGGTGACCATTTGAGATCGTGGTACCATTATATCGCGAACATGGATCTCAGATACTTCTAAAACACCTTCAATCATTTGTTTAGTTTCAGGTTTAATTAATTCTCGATCTTCGGCATCGTTTAAAACTTCAACTAATTCGTCTTTATTTTTCGGCTCCCCAGTAAACACTTGGATAACTTTATCCAAAAATGTTTTATTTGAAGAACCGCTACTAGAGTGGGGTTTGTCATCGCTCATAGAGCAGGTAAATTCCTATTTAATTAATAATAAACGTGAAAAATTAAAGGTTTTTGATCCTCTCAAGCCTTTAGTTTTCATGATAAGGATTACTAAATCCTTGTTTAGCTAAAATTTTTATTTCTAAACTTTCCATTTCAGCTGCATCACTGTCACTTATATGATCATAGCCTAACAAATGCAAGCATCCATGTGTAACCATATGCGCCCAATGTGTGTGTAACTCTTTATTTTGTTCAAGGGATTCTTGAGCAACTACTTGCGCACAAATCACAATATCTCCCAATAAATTAAGCTCAACACCTTCTGGCACGTCAAATGGAAAAGACAGCACATTTGTTGGCTTGTCTTTTTCTCGGTATTGCTTATTGAGTTGTTGGCTTTCTGCAACATCGACCAAGCGAATGGTTAACTCAAAATCACTTTGTGTATGAGCTAACGCAGCCGTTGTCCATTCTTGTAGCTGGACATCGCTGGGTAAATTATTAGCGGTACTAATACGCTGAATATCGAGTTCAATCGTCATAAATTTCTAGCTTTAATTAGGTTTGCTATGAGCAAGGCGCTCTTTTTCTTTATTTGCTTTGATTGCCTGTTTTTTATCAAAGGCATCGTAAGCATCAACAATACGAGCAACAACGGGATGGCGTACAACATCTTTAGATTGGAAAAAATCAAAACTTACACTATCAATATCCACTAAAACATCCATCGCATGGCGTAAACCTGATGTTTGTCCTCTTGGTAAATCGACTTGTGTAATGTCGCCGGTTATTACGGCACGAGCATTAAAACCAATACGGGTTAAAAACATTTTCATCTGTTCTATAGTCGTATTTTGGCTTTCATCTAAAATAATAAATGCATCGTTTAATGTTCTACCACGCATATAGGCTAGTGGGGCAATTTCAATCACATTGCGTTCAATCAATTTTTCTACTTTTTCAAAGCCTAACATTTCAAAAAGAGCATCGTAAAGAGGGCGCAAGTAGGGATCTACTTTTTGTGACAGATCGCCAGGTAAAAAACCTAATTTTTCACCTGCTTCTACCGCTGGACGTGTAAGTAAAATACGTCTAACTTCTTGACGCTCTAATGCTTCTACGGCACAAGCAACGGCAAGATAGGTTTTTCCTGTACCTGCAACTCCAACACCAAAGCTAATATCGTTATGTAAAATGTTATGAATATAATTTTGCTGGTTTTTATTACGCGGTTTAATTAAACCACGTTTTGTTTTAATGGTAATTGCTTTATCAACAGCACTCTCAATATCTATATTACTTGGAGCTTGTTCTAATACAGGAGCTTCAACAATTGCTAAGTGAATAACTTCATCGGTAATAAGCTTACTTTCACCTTTAACCTGTGCGGTTTCAACGTACAAGTCTTTTAATAGTTGAGTGACTACTTGGCTATTTTTCGGTGAACCTATGACTTTAAATTGATTACCGCGGTAATTGATTTTTACATCTAAGCGACGTTCAATGGCTTTTAAGTTATCATCCATTGGTCCGCATAAATTAATTTGTCTGTCGTTGTCGGCAGGCTCTAGGTTAAATTCAATTGTATTTTCTTTAGTCAAAGAATAATCCATTATTTTATTATGTTAAAAGTCATGATGTTAAAAGTCATGATGTTAAAAGTCATGTAGAAAAATTTTGCTATAAAATGGTTTTGAGCACAATAGCTCAAAACCATTGAGCAATTAAGGAGTAAAAGTCGCTACACCAAGTTCATCTGTTTCAGTGGCAACTTTTTGATGATGCGAATTCGCAAGAATATCAGCCGGTGAGTTGGCAATTCTTAAGCCCATTTCACTTTCTTGTCTAATTAAATCACCACGTAATGAGTTAGCATAAACATCAGTAATCTTAACATCAACAAATTGGCCAATGACTGAGTGTGGAGCAACAAAGTTAACAATACGGTTATTTTCGGTACGGCCGCGAAGTTCCATCGGATTTTTCTTCGAAGGGCCTTCTACTAATATACGTTGTTCTGTATTAAGCATTTGGCGGGCAAGACGTAAAGCTTGATGAGTAATTCGGTCTTGCAATAAATGCAAACGTTGTTTTTTTGTCTCATCACTGACATCGTCAGGAATATCAGCTGCTGGTGTACCAGGGCGAGCGCTATAAATAAAACTAAAGCTTAAATCAAAATCTATTGCTTGAATTAAATCCATGGTCGCTTCGAAATCTTGTTCTGTTTCCCCTGGAAATCCGATAATAAAATCAGATGACATTGCAATGTCAGGTCTAATTTTACGTAACCGACGCACTTTTGATTTAAATTCTAAAGCCGTATGGCCACGCTTCATTTGCGTTAATATTCGATCTGAACCACTTTGGACTGGTAAGTGTAAATGGCTGACAAGTTCTGGAATATCAGCATACACATCAATTAAGTCGTCTGTAAACTCAACTGGGTGTGAAGTAGTGTAACGTATTCTGTCGATGCCATCGATTGTGGCAACAAAACGTAAAAGATCTGAAAATACGCAAATGCTGCCATCGTGCGATTCGCCGCGATAAGCATTAACATTCTGGCCTAGTAAGTTAACTTCACGAACACCTTGCTCGGCTAGTTGTGCAATTTCATATAACACATCATCAAGTGGTCGACTAACTTCTTCGCCACGAGTGTAAGGTACCACACAAAAAGTACAGTATTTGCTGCAGCCTTCCATGATAGATACGAAAGCAGTAGGGCCCTCGGCTTTTGGCTCAGGAAGACGGTCAAATTTTTCTATTTCAGGAAAACTAACATCGACCACTGCACTTTTTTCACCAGTAACTTGCTGAATCATTTCAGGTAGACGGTGTAATGTTTGTGGGCCAAAAACCATATCAACATAAGGCGCTCTTTCGCGAATTGCCTTACCTTCTTGCGAAGCAACACAACCACCCACACCAATCAGTAAATCTGGATTTTTAGCTTTTAACGTTTTCCAACGGCCAAGCTGATGAAAGACTTTTTCTTGTGCTTTTTCTCTAATCGAACAAGTATTAAGTAAAATGACATCCGCATCTTCAGCTTCTTCAGCAAGTTCAAACCCATGGGTTGAATCTAAAAGTTCTGCCATTTTCTGCGAGTCATACTCGTTCATTTGACAACCCCAAGTTTTGATATATAGCTTCTTACTCATTTACCTTACACTCATTTTTTTAGCGAGAATTAACACCAAAGTAGCTTAACGAAATTAACCACTACTTTATAATGGAGGCATATTTTACTCTTTCTTAGCCTTATACGCTAGCAAGATGAGTCGGGAAGTAAGGGATTTAGTAAAAACAGTTAAAAAATCTCGCTAATTTAATGAATTCGCACTGTTTTATTAATAAATATTATTGCTATTTTATATAAATACGTATAATCAAACGCAGGTACATATTTTAGAGACAGTGAAGGTTGCAATGGTAAATTTTGATTGTGTAGTTGTTGGTGGTGGTATGGTAGGAGCAGCAAGTGCTTTATCGCTCGCTGAACTTGGACTAACCGTGGCAGTAGTAGAACAAACTTCGCCTAAAGCTTACTCAGTTGAACAACCTTTTGATTTACGTGTGTCAGCAATTTCTTTGGCTTCTGAGCATTTACTTACGCAGTTAGGCGCTTGGCAACAAGTAGTAAACTGGCGTTGTTGTCCTTATCAAAAATTAGGGGTATGGGAGCAAGCATTCGCTTACACTGAGTTTAACGCAGAAGATATTAAACAAAGCCATCTTGGTCATATTGTTGAAAATCGATTGTTGCAACTTTCGTTATGGCAAAAGTTAGAGCACCACACTAATATCACCCTTTTTTGTCCTGAAACGCTTAACGCGGTAAATCAAAACCCTGAATATGTTGAACTAGCACTAAGCCAGTCAAAGATCCGTACTAAGTTATTAGTTGCCGCTGATGGGGCTAATTCGAAGGTTCGGCAATTAGTTAATATTGGGATAACAGGTTGGGATTATCAACAATCTGCGATGTTAATTAATGTTGAAACAAAAGCAGCACAAGAAAATATTACTTGGCAACAGTTTTTTGAAACAGGTCCGGTGGCAATGTTGCCTTTAGCAGGTAACAGCGAAATAGGGGGTTATGCTTCATTAGTTTGGTATCACCAGCGGGAAGAAATAAAGCGATTAGCATCCTTGACTAACTCGCAACTGCAAAAAGAAATTACCGATAATTTTCCTCAACGGTTGGGTGAAGTAAAGGTTATTGATAAAGCGGCATTTCCACTGACCAGACGACACGCTAATCACTATCACAAAGGGCGAGTGGTATTATTGGGCGATGCAGCGCACACGATTAATCCAATGGCAGGTCAAGGTGTTAATTTAGGCTTTAAAGATGTGACAGCGTTAAACACTGTGATTGCCAACGCTATTTCGAAAGGTGACTGTTGGCACGAACGTTCTGTTTTAGCTTGTTATGAAAAACACAGACGAAAAGATAACTTACTTATGATGTCGACAATGGATGCATTGTATAGCGCATTTAGCCACCCATCTCCTATGATAAAAGCTGCGCGTAATGTTGGATTGTTGTTTGCAAATAAAGTCCCGCTTTTTAAAAACAAAGCCTTGGCATATGCATGTGGTATTTAGTAATAGGGTAAGTTGTTGTGATTGTAATAGGGAAGAGAGACTTGAACTCTCACATCTTGCGATACTGGAACCTAGGATCTCTAACACAGTAGCGCGTCATTCTAGATTTAATGTTAATTTATTTAGAAAGTATATTGAAAATTAAAAGGATGTTCTAAAAGGAGGTTTGCACGAATGGTGCGGGAAGAGAGACTTGAACTCTCACATCTTGCGATACTGGAACCTAGGATATCTAACACAGTAGCGCGTCATTCTAGATTTAAAGTTAATTTATTTAGAAAGTATATTGAAAATTAAGAGGATGTTCTAAAAGGAGGTTTGCACGAATGGTGCGGGAAGAGAGACTTGAACTCTCACATCTTGCGATACTGGAACCTAAATCCAGCGCGTCTACCAATTCCGCCATTCCCGCTCATTGTAAGAGAAAGTGGCAGGGATAAGAGGATTTGAACCTCTGAATGACGGGATCAAAACCCGCTGCCTTACCGCTTGGCTATATCCCTGCAGAATACTCTTTCATAAATACATAACATTTATTTTAACTTTAATAAGTGCGCTTAATTAAAACTATTTATTAAAATAAAATAAGTGGCAGGGATAAGAGGATTTGAACCTCTGAATGACGGGATCAAAACCCGCTGCCTTACCGCTTGGCTATATCCCTGCAATGTACTTACTTTTACCGTTGCAACTAATGTTGCTTTGAAATGGTACGGGGTGAGAGACTTGAACTCTCACATCTCGCGATACTGGAACCTAAATCCAGCGCGTCTACCAATTCCGCCAACCCCGCATTACATTTAAGTGTTTAAAGAGACTTAACCTCTTTTTATTTAAGTATTACAACAAAAATAAAATGGTGGCTACACCGGGACTCGAACCTGGGACCCCATCATTATGAGTGATGTGCTCTAACCAACTGAGCTATGTAGCCTTACCAACCTGCCTCTGAGCAAGTGGCGCGTATTATGCAAATCTCATTAGGATACGTCAACCGTTTTTTTATAAAAAATGTGACTTTTTGTTTGTTTGTCTAAAGTGTGTCCAATTTGCGTGATAACTATTCAGAAAATTGCAAAATTTAACCTTAATCGCTGAATTTACCAAAGCGTAAGTTTTATCATTAGTAAGATAATAGGTAAGCATTAACTTTATAATTAGACTAAATGTTATAGATGGCTAATGCCAATTCTAATAACTTTCTTCCTACTCAGCAAAATTAAAAGGCTTTCATTAACAATGTAGTCGATAAACCTTTAAAGTAACCTTTGGGGAGTTTGTCAGAGATCTGGCAACTACACAGAGTTTCTTTCATATAGAATAGCTATACATAAAAAAATCTACTTGTACGTAAATATCTAACAAGCTCCGAGTGAGAATAAAATTAATAGATTTGGTAAAAAGTGTTTTTTAGGCACATTGGTATAAATCAATGATAGATTTATTCGACACGTGCTTTAGCGTCTTCACCTAAGTGAGCTGAAAGCTCAGTTATAGCTGCTAAGTTTTCTTTAACAATGGATTTAGATATTTTACCAATAATAAATTCACCTGTGTCTAGAGCTTTTGACCTTGCAGAAAAGATAAGTAAATTATCCCCATTGCATTTTACGCCACTAAATACAGAACGTATTTTTAGTTTGTTTTGTTTTAAGAATGATCTTAAACGGGTTTTGTCGTCAACAGAGATGTATTCGCAAATACGGAGGGCTGTTGAGTCTTCTGCGTGTACGGTTGACGCTGTAAAAAATGGTGTTGCAATTATGCTAGCCAGCAGTAAAATTTTTTTCATAATATACCCTTCAACTTTTATTATTTATTAGTCGTTTATCCATTTATGCTCGATGTTGGTTAACAAAGAGTTAATTCCTTTTGTTAGCTAAAGAATAGTGTTAAATATGAATATAAACAAAAAAATTAACGATTTAATAATTTAAACAATTAGTGACTAAAATGAATGTCTTGCATTTGGCCATTTTTCCTACGTATAAAATAGATCACCTAAGATATAAAATTGGCACAATAGAAGTTAAATGCAGCTAATAAGGTTAGCTCTTTAATCTGTGAAATAATGATAAATGACCTTGAACTTTTAAGCTCAGTTGTACTTATTGGCTGTTAGCCTTTGTTAAAATTTTACAGTTGTTTGTTAAAGGCGAGGCTGATGTGAAGGGCGTCGATTTTTCAATAGCTAATATGTTGGTTAAGCTACCTAGAAACTAATCAGGCACGAGCTTATTTAAGCATAAAACCTAAACTAACTCGTGCCTACAAAATTTACTTATACGTTAAAACGGAAGTGAATTACATCACCGTCTTTTACTTGGTAGGCTTTACCTTCTAAACGCCATTTTCCTGCATCTTTAGCGCCAGACTCACCGTTAAACTCAATGAAGTCATCAAAGGCAATAACTTCTGCGCGAATAAAGCCTTTTTCAAAGTCAGTATGGATAACACCGGCAGCTTGAGGTGCAGTAGCATTTTGCTTTACGGTCCAAGCACGAACTTCTTTAACACCTGCAGTAAAGTAAGTTTGTAAGTTTAATAAAGCGTAACCTGAATTGATAACGCGGTTTAACCCAGGCTCTTCGATGCCCATATCTGCCATAAATTCATCACGTTCTTCGTCACTAAGTTCTGCAATCTCACTTTCGATCTCAGCACAAACTGTAACTACAACAGAGTTTTCTTTTGCCGCAATTTCGCGTACTTGATCTAAATAAGGGTTATCTTCAAAACCATCATCATTAACATTAGCAATGTACATAGTTGGCTTTATGGTTAAAAAGTTTAAATAAGCGATTGCTTCTTTTTCTTCTTTAGATAGCTCTAATGAACGCACCATATCGCCATTTTCAACATGCTTTAGAATTTTTTCTAAGATAGGTAATTCAAATTTAGCATCTTTATCACCACCTTTAGCTTTTTTGGCTTGACGTGTAATTGCTCGTTCTGCCGCGTCCATATCAGCTAAAGCTAACTCAGTGTTAATTACGTCAATATCGTCAGCAGGGCTTATTTTATTAGCAACATGAATAATGTTATCGTTATCAAAACAGCGCACTACATGGCCAATGGCATCGGTTTCGCGAATGTTTGCTAAAAACTTATTTCCTAAACCTTCACCTTTTGATGCACCTGCCACTAAACCAGCAATATCAACAAACTCCATTGTTGTTGCTAGCACACGTTCAGGATTAACAATTTGAGTTAATTGGTCTAAACGAGGATCTGGTACAGGTACTACACCAGTATTGGGTTCTATTGTACAAAATGGAAAGTTAGCTGCTTCTATACCTGCTTTTGTTAATGCATTAAACAGTGTTGATTTACCAACGTTGGGGAGTCCAACTATGCCACATTTAAATCCCATGATGTCACCTTATAAGTTTGTCTTCGAAGTGCGATTTAGCTTAAATCGCAAGATTCATTAATAATTATATTGCTTTAAAAGAATGTAGACGATTTTGTGCTTTTTTAAGATCGTCAGTTTGCCAAATGTCAAAACAGCGAGCTGCTTCGTCTATGGCTTGTTCAATAAAAGCCTGTTCATTAGCAGGTGCTTTACCTAACACATGCCCGGTTACGCGATCTCTATGGCCAGGGTGACCAATACCAATGCGTAACCGATAAAATTCTTTATTATTTGCCATACAAGCAATGATGTCACGCAATCCGTTATGTCCACCATGCCCGCCACCTTGTTTGATTTTACAAACACCCGGTAGCATATCAAGCTCGTCATGAGCGACTAAGATATTCTCAACGGGAATACGAAAAAAATTTGCTAGCGGAGCAACAGATTTTCCTGAGCGATTCATGAAAGTTGTTGGAATAAGAAGATGCACTAAAGTATTGCCAATCAGGCCTTTACCGTAGAGCCCTGAATATTTTTTTTCAGGTCTTAGGGAGATATTATTACGTTTGGCGAGTTCTGTAACGAACCAATCGCCAGCATTATGGCGTGTTTTTTCATATTCGGGGCCTGGATTTCCCAGGCCCACTACTAATTGAATAGTCATCTATTATTTCTTAAATGAAATGTCTAGATTATTCTTCACTAGCTACTTCTTCTTCAGCTGCTTCGTCGTCATCGCTTTTAGCTGCTTTAGGAGCTTTAGCAGAAACAACAGCTTGATCATGGCTTTCGCCTTTTTCTAATTCATCTGAAGTTACGCCTTTAGGAAGAGTAACGTCTGATAAATGTAGAGTTTGACCAACTTCCATACCTGCTAAATCAACTTCGATGAATTCAGGTAAATCTTTTGGTAAACAGCTAATAGCGATTTCAGTAATGTGATGAGCAATTGTTGCGCCAGACTTAGCTAAGTTCTCTTCATTAATGAAGTGAATTGGAGCGTTTGCATGAACAGCATGTTTTGCATCGATACGGATGAAATCTAAGTGCATGATTACTTGTTTGTACGGGTGACGTTGCATGTCTTTTAAAAGACATTCAACAGGCTTGCCGTCAACATTAAGTGTTAATACGTGTGAGTAAAAAGCTTCTTCTTGTTGAGCACGGAATACATTTTTGTGCTCTAAAGTTAAAGATACAGGCTCTTTGCCTTCACCGTAAAGAATTGCTGGAACTTTGTTCGCGTGACGTAGGCGGCGGCTCGCACCTTTCCCTAAATCAGTACGTACTTCAGCTTCCAAAGTAAATAAATCAGTCATGATATATACTCATATAATAGTGTTTAATTAGTTCATTGTTTTTTGCGACCAAAAACAATAGCGTTGTCTTACTACCTGTGAAAGTTAATATAATTAAGTTACACAGATAAAAAAGGCGCGGAATAATAACACTTCAATTGTGTAAGATCTATTATTTATGCAGCTAATAAAAAATAAACAATAAAAAAGCACCTATAAAGG